>JABGQT010000126.1 GCA_018648685.1 Anaerolineae bacterium | reverse complement strand
TGAGTTGAGCAAGAGAACGAGCCAGCATCCGCTTATTCCTTGGCGGAAAGGGATTACTCCGCTTGAGATGAATATGCTGAATGCTGGTATCCGCTTTGATCTTGAATTACCTGTTGCATGGAAGGGGATTTCGAAAGAAGAGGGGGGTAGCGAGAAGCTTTGGGTTTATATACTTCCCAGATAAAGGCTTATTGTGAAGAAAATAGATTTAGAGAATGATGCTTGCCATGCCCTTATATTCATGCGGAATCTCTATTGAAAATACTAATTTCGGGAAACTATCGCTAGTTACAACCCGCTTGCATGTCCTAAAGATCATTTTCTAAAAAATGCGATTCTATCTGGACCATGCAAAGTGCACAACATTTCCACCAGGTGCTTGGGCAGGATATTCTTCTCCCCTGTCAATTCTGCAATCGTGCTCGAAAGTTACAAAACACGATATTACGCCTGTATAGATAATTGCAACTACGAACACCGCAGCCTTAATCAGCATTTGCCCATATATATCTAGTTAGCAAAACTTATGTGCTTCTGTAACACGCACATTTTCGTTTGTCATATTCCCGCTTTCTGAGATTTGGGCTTTCTTTCAAGAAGCCCAGATTCTCTGACTATTTCCGCCACCAACTCTTCCTGTCGGTAAGCCATGATATGCACGCCAGCAATGCCCTCTATCTCTCGCACTTGCTGGATGATCTCAGTACAGATATTCTTCCCTTCTTCTTGTTGGCGTTCTTTCGGTGTTTTCTTCAGCCGATCCATGATCTCATCCGGGATCACAATCCCTGGCACCTTTGTCCGCATGAAATTTGCCGCGCCATAGGAGCGCAGGGGACCTACACCAACCAGGATATAAACTTGCTCATGCAGCCCCATATCGCGAACCTGGCGCATATACTCTTTGAATCGATCAACATCAAAGCAATATTGAGTTTGGATAAATTGCGCACCTGCCGCAACTTTCTTCGCTAAGCGTTTAGAACGCCAGTCATAAGGCGGGACAAAGGGATTTGCTGCCGCGCCTAAAAAGAGCGGAAGTTCGGAAGTGATCTTTCTCCCACTCAGAAAGACCCGCTCATCTCTCATCATCCGGGCTGTACGTAAAAGCTGGATCGAATCAAAGTCAAAAACGGGTTTGGCACCAGGCTGATCTCCAGCACTCACATCATCCCCGGTAATACAGAGCAAATTCCGGATGCCCATCGCTGCCGCACCTAAAATATCTCCCTGAATAGCGATCCTATTTCGGTCTCGGCAAGATATTTGGTAAACCGGCTCATATCCCACCCGAGTCAACAAAGCACAGATAGACATACTCGACATATGGCAATTTGCTCCGGAAGCATCTACGGCATTGATCCCATCGCAAAATCCAGCGAGAATCATTGCAGCACGATTTACATCCTCTGCATCTGCACTGTCTGGCGGATTTAGCTCTGAAGTAATTGCAAAGCGGCCAGATTTCAGAACTTGTTCCAACTGGCTCATGCTGGATTTATTCTTTTTCATTTGACCCTCTAAAAATAGGTTCCAAAGCATCCTTTTCATCTTGGGTTTGCCAGACAGTTTTCATTTTCTGATCAATCCCGTGCAGCAGATTTACCCAAGAAGACGAATCCTGGAGTTTGCGATTTACAGGTGGCTGGATCCACATCATTTCACCCCCATATTTCGGAGAAGCCAAAGAGCCTTCGTAGATTTTTACCCAAACACAGGTTTGTTCTGGCTTGACTTCGCAGTGCCCGTTCAAGCGCACACCGCCACAAGGGCCATTGCGCAGATTCTTTGGACAATTCATCGAGCAGACCATGCCTGTACTATGAAGAATGCATTGTCCACACATCTGACAATCGAAAACCACCTCCTTGCCAACTTTTTCAATAGCGATCATCGCCTTTTCTGCGAAGGAATTGGGTTTCAGAATTCTTTTGAAAGGCTTTAAAAGTGCATGAGTAAGATCATAAATCCATTCCAGTAACATCAATAAAGGTCCTTTTACCGCTAATTCGCTACCAGTTTCAAGGCATCAATAAATAGCGAGTGAAAATCGGCATCTCGATCCAAATCTAGTTGTTTCGTACTGGCTGCTATTCTTTCTCCACGTGCAAAGCCCTCATCCGAAAGGAAAAGCGCTGCACCCATCCCAGCCCCATTGGGGATAGTCGCAACAATATCCGGCGAAAAATTAGGGATCATCCCCAAGTGGATCACCGATTCAATATCCAACTGCCCACCAAAAGAGCCTGTCAGGATCACTTTCTGAAGGTCTTCTCTTTTTAGATTCAGACTTTCCAATAAGATACTAATAGTAGCACTAATTGCCCCTTTGGCTTTTTGGAGTTCACGAATATCTTTTTGGTTGAGCCAAATATCTTTTTCAGGGGTCAGGAATATCCTCGCCGGAGAAAAGCTGCGGTCTATTATCTCTGCCATCACGTTGGGGTTTTGGGCAATCCGCCCACTTTCTTCGATGATGCCTGCCAAGACCATTTCGTTGACCACTTTAATTAATCCCGACCCAGTTAGTCCCAGAGGCGCTTCGTCACCGATTGTCTCGAAGATGAATTTGCCATCCTCCAAGCGCGCGTCCACAATCGCGCCATCCACGGCACGCATCCCACAGGAGATATTTACACCCTCAAAAGCAGGGCCTGCCGCCGTAGAAGCAACCACAATTTCTTTTCCATCCGTAACCAGTACTTCACCGTTTGTGCCCAAGTCTACTGCCAGCATCGGCACTTCGGATCGGTCAAAATCAAAATAAGCTAAACAAGCCAAAGCATCTGAGCCAACAAATCCGCCAATTACGGGGGGGAGTTTGACTTGAACATCGTCATTTACAATCCCAGCCAGCAAGCCCTTTGCATTTTCTTGTGCTTCCAGTGAATAGGGTTGAAATGGAGCCATCGCTAAAGTATCTACGGGCAACTCTGCCAAGAGATGGTGCATGGCTACGTTGCCCACAACGCTGACTTTTTGGATACGACCGCGCATTTTTTTGGATAATTTGAGGGAATCAATTGCCTGATTAATGGATGAAACTGCCAGACGGCGCAAACGCTGACGATGGGCTTGGTCTCCTTTAGCGGAAGATAACCGGGAAATAATATCCGCGCCATAAACACGCTGCTGATTCAGGGACGCGCCCCCCGCGACGACTTCCCCATCATCGAGCATGGTCAGGTAGGCAGCCACCGTTGTTGACCCCAAGTCGATGCCTAATCCCAATGGCACGTTTCGGTCACGTTTGTGCCGGTTGCTGGCTTTGAAAGATTTATTAGAATAGACAATAATCGGAGAGAGTACGGCTTGCGTATCCCCATCAATCCTGGCGCGACAAGCCAAGCGCGTGCCTACCGCCAATTCCCCTTTTGTTAGATAAGTCTCTTCAATCTCATCAGGAATACTCCCCCCTTTTTCTACTAAAACTTTGCATTTTCCGCAGGTTCCACACCCCGCACAAGGCTGTTCAATGGTCAAGTCTAAAGAGGCAATCACATCGCCGAGAATTTCTCCATCTTTTTCTTCAACACTTTTCTTCTCTTCGCCGTAGATAATGGTAACTTTGCTCATTAGGAATTTCCAGGCCTATGTCTGCAACGTTCTTTCATGGCGCAATAATCGCAGGGTTCGCCATCATCTGAGAGATTTGCGCCCAAGCCGATTAGCATGGAAAGCGATTTACGCGGGGACATGATGCCCGATGGTTGTAGTTGGATGTCAATTTCATCTGCATCTAAAAGGCTAAATATCTGATTTTGCCCTTCTTGCAGAGACCACCCCAACATGCCGGGATTGATAAGCATTGATGTTTGCAAATTTTCTAGCTTTGCAAATTTATCAAAATAGGCGCAAACCATATTGCCTAATCTTTCAACTGCGGCAGAGCCAACAGCATCTAATGTTAAGCCGTAGAGTAAATTAGCTTGCATTTCAGACGTCGCGCGCTCTTCTAACTCAGTACCAACGGTTGCAAGAGCAACAATCACATCTGATGCAGAGGCTAGGTGCTCCCAAACCAGCAGACCCTTTAGTTTCCCTCCACCAGAGAGATAAAGACGTTCGTGGGATACTTTTTCAACATCGAAACGCCGATAATAAACAACTGGATGCAATAAAGGAAGCCCTTCTTCCAATGCTTTTTCCGCCACCTCCACAAAAAGAGGTCTGCGAGCGCGAATGGCTGAAGGGTCGCCCCCCTGCGCTCGTAGAATATCATCGACTGATATTTTTAAGTCCCAACGGTTAAGAATTGGCATTTACTTCTTCTTTGTTTTTTCAAGGTTTCGATAAAAGGTGAGGTAATTTCGCCCATAATCATCTCTGCCTAATAAAAGTTCACTTGCTCGAATAGTCATTCCCAAGCGTGCGGGATCAGTAATAAGACAGGAGGCACCAGCATTGATGGCAAGAGCCAGAAAAACCTGATTGAGGGTATGCCGTTCTGGCATCCCAAAGGAGATGTTGGAAGCACCCATGGTCATATTGACGCCCAGCTTTTCACGAATCAGGCTGATGGTTTGGCAAGTCACCACGGCGGCACTGGTATCTGCGCCTACAGACATCACAAGCGGGTCAACGACTATTTCACGTGAAGGAATACCCATCTGTTCAGCCCGATTGATGATTTTTTCAGCAATGCGAAGACGAGTTTCGGCATCATTTGAAATGCCATTATCATCCAGCGCGAGCGCGATTACAGCAGTGCCGTGCTCTTTTACCAGCGGGAGAATATCATTCATTGATTTTTCTTCTCCACTGACTGAATTGACCAAAGGTTTCCCCACTGAAACTTTAAGGGCTGCTTCCAGAGCTTTAGGATTCGCCGTGTCGATACAAAGAGGCAAATCTGTTTGGGACGCAACAAATTTAACGAGTTCGGGAAGCAGAGCCACTTCATCCATGCCGGGCACGCCCGCGTTGACATCCAGTAAATCTGCGCCTGCATTGACTTGCCTTTCAATTAGCAAGCAGACATAATCAAAATCCCCTTCTCGTAGAGCTTGAGGGAGTTTCTTGCGCCCAGTGGGATTAATTTTTTCGCCGATTAAGGCTACCGGTCCATCGGTGCTAATCGTAACTTCTTTCGTTTCACTTCTTAGAATTGTTTTCATTAGCATTTCTCCAATTTTTTAGTGTCCCAGTGTTGCGACCATCACCGCTTTGATGGTGTGAAGGCGATTCTCTGCCTCATCAAAAACAATCGAAGCATCGGATTCAAAGACATCTTCCGTTACTTCCATCGAATCCAGACCGAATTCTTCCTTGATTTCTGCGCCGATGACCGTGTCAGCATTGTGGAAAGCGGGAAGGCAGTGCATAAACTTCACGTCGGGATTACCCGTCTTTTCCATAGCAGCCTGATTGACCTGATAATCTTTGAGCAAGGCAATGCGTTCTTTCCAAACTTCTTTTGGCTCGCCCATCGAAACCCAAACATCGGTAACCAAAAAGTCACAGCCTTTAACACCAGCATCCAAGTCATCCGTAACGGTGATTTCTGCGCCCGTTTCTACTGCAATTTCTTTTGCCAAATCTACAAGTTCTTTGTTCGGCTGTACAACTTTGGGAGCAACTGCACGAAAATCCATGCCCATTTTGGCGGCACCGATCATTAGAGAATTTGCCATATTATTTCGAGCATCACCCATATAGGCAAAAGAAATTTGATGCAAGGGCTTATCCGAATGCTCCATCATGGTGAGCAAGTCTGCGAGAATTTGGGTGGGGTGGTATTCATTGGTTAGCCCGTTCCAAACTGGCACTCCGGCAAAGGCTGCCAATTCTTCGACACGCTCTTGTCCAAAGCCACGATATTCAATGCCGTCGTACATCCGCCCTAGCACGCGCGCCGTATCTTTAACGGTTTCTTTTGTCCCCAACTGCGAACCGGTGGGACCAAGATAGGTTACGTGCGCGCCTTGATCGTAGGCTGCCGTTTCAAAAGCACAGCGTGTACGTGTGGATGCTTTTTCAAAGATCAGAGCGATATTCTTGCCCGTTAATTTAGGTTGCTCATATCCAGCATATTTTGCTTTTTTGAGATCAGCTGAGAGTTCGAGCAGAAATTCAATTTCTTTTGGTGTGAAATCTAGCAACTTCACAAAACTTCGGTTTTTTAGGTTGAATGCCATTGGATTTTTCCTTTAGGGATAGGTTGTTTTTCTGGTAGTTAATCTTTAAGTAATAAGCAGGCAGCTTGATGATTATCACCAAGGTCTTCCAATTTAGGCTCAGTTTTTGAGCAGCTTGGGATAGCTTCTGGACAACGGGGATGGAAGCGACATCCTGTTGGCAGATCAATGGGATTTGGCGTTTCACCCTTGAGCACAATCCGCTTCTTTCTTTGACGGGGATTGGGTACCGGGATAACTGACATAAGTGCCTTCGTGTACGGATGGCGCGGGTCATCCAGCACAGTTTCTGCCGGACCAATTTCAACGATTGTACCTAGATACATGACGGCAACACGATCTGCGATATAGGCTGCGCTAGCTAAATCATGGGTGATATATACCATCGTGATATTATGTTCATCTCGCAGATTCAATAGTAGATTGAGAATCTCTGCTCGAATCGAGACATCCAACATTGAAACTGGTTCATCCGCAACGAGATAGGACGGGTTTAGCACCAGCGCGCTGGCAATCACAACTCGCTGACGTTGCCCACCAGATAGTTGCTGAGGGTACCGATGCAAAAAGTCGGCGGGCGGTTTCAGCCCAGCGGCTTCAAGCGCGGCAGTGACTTTCTCTATCTTTTCAGCTCGTGTTGATGCCAAATGGTGGACTTCCAAGGGCTCAGAGACAGCCTGAAAAACAGTTTGTCTGGGATTAAGCGACTCGTAAGGGTCTTGGAAAATGATCTGTGCTTTGCGACGGAGTGCTTTTTGTTGACGTGCCCTGCTCAAGTCTGCAAGATTTTCTCCTTCGAGGTGGATATTGCCTTCAGTTGGCTCGGTTAATCCAAGTGTACATAAGCCCGTTGTGGTTTTCCCTGAGCCAGATTCCCCGACGAGAGCTAAAATTTCTCCTCGTGGAATATCGAAAGAAACTCCGTCAATCGCGTGAACATATAATTGGGGTTGGCGTGTTAGCGTGCCAATAATTCCCTTGGAGACTGGATAGAGCTTCCGAAGGTTTTCAACCTTTAGCATGGGTTCATTGGTCATAATGATCTCTTTTCAGGACGAGCAAGTAGGCAGCTACAATAATGCCCCGGTGCAACTTCGATGATTTCAGGATTCTCACGGGTACATTTTTCACCACCTACGCCGCAACGCGGCTCAAAGCGGCAGCCTGGCGGCAAATCATTCAGGGGCGGTGGATGCCCGGGTATGGAAGCAAGTTCCGAGCGGGGGGCGTTAATATCCGGAAAAGCTGCCAAAAGGCGTTTAGTGTATGGATGAACTGACTGGTTGAAGACCGCATCCGCATCCGCATATTCTGCCATTCTGCCACCGTACATGACCAGAACATCATCACAAACTTCTGCAACCACGCCTAAATCATGAGTCACAATGATGACTGCTAGATTTAGCTCAGCCTGTAATCGCTGTAATAAATCCAAAATTTGTGCCTGCACCATCACATCTAAAGCGGTGGTCGGCTCATCGGCTATGATGACCTGAGAGCGGCAAGCCAATGCCATCGCAATCATGGCGCGTTGCCGCATCCCGCCAGAGTATTGGTGGGGATATTGTTTTTTGCTCCCAGCTGTGACGCCGACCATATCAAGCAGCCGATCTATCTCATCCGGCACCTCTTTGCGCGGTACAGTTTTATGCAATTTTAGGGCTTCTCCGATTTGAGAGCCGACTGTGCGGACCGGGTTGAGCGCGTTCATCGCCCCTTGAAAAACCATCGATATTTTGCCCCAACGGTAGGCAAGCATCTCAGCGGGGGAAAGTTGCAAAAGATCAACTCCGTCAAAAAGGACTTCACCGCTTACAATGCGCCCAGCATCTGGCAAGAGGCGCATGAGTGCCAGCATTGCTGTTGTTTTTCCACAGCCTGACTCCCCAACTAAGCCCAACGATCTGCCCGGCTCCAAAGAAAAATTTAACTGATCAACGGCTCGAAACACACCAGCATCGGTGTGATATTCAACAGAAAGGTTTTTTACGGATAATAAGGACATAGTGCCAATTTTCCTTTTTGAGATAGATAGTGCATTGCAATGTTCTGCGTTGGGATACTGTGGACAAATCGCAACGCAGAACATTGTTTTTTAGGAGGAGAAGGGGATGTTCCTGACTTTTGGCTTGTTTCCCTTTAATGGGCGGATGATTGGAAGATAAGCCTATTCCAGAGCGGAAGGCACCTGCCCTTGAACCTATAGACGAAGGACGGGTTGCACAAGAGGCGCTCTTCGTCTGCGATTACGCTCCGCTTAGAGACTGAACGCTTCTTCATCAACGACTACTTTTCGGCGCAGTAATTCGACGCATAAGTGAAACCATTTTGCGCTCATCAAAGAGATGATGTGTGCGCAAGCGTGGATTGATAATTTCCTGAACAGCATTGCTCAACATGGCGAGACTGAGCGTGACCCAGGCCAAAGCAAGTCCGGGCGGAACGAGATACCACCAAGCGCCATTCGTGACCGCGCCTCGCATAAAGGCGCGATTGAGTGTGCTTCCCCAACTGATTAGCGTGGGATCGCCCAAGCCTAAAAAGCTGAGGCTTGCTTCAGCAAGGATGGCATAGGAGACATCCAAAGTGGCTGAAGCGAAGATAAGCGGCAAAACCTGAGGCAAGATATGGTAGACAATAATCCCAAAATGGCTAACACCAATTGCACGCGCCCGTAAAACAAATTGTCTTTCTTTCACCGATAAAACTTGAGAACGAACCGTGCGAGCCATATAAGTCCAGCTTAGAAATCCGATGACCAGAATGATATTGATGATGCCGCGTCCAGCCACGGCGATGATTACTAACATCAGTGGCAATGCAGGGATGACCAAGATTCCGTCTGTGATTCGCATCAGCAATGTATCCACCCATCCACCAAAATAACCGGCGATCAGCCCGATCACGCATCCAATCAGGATAACGATGAAGGAGGCAGCAAAGCCCACGACAAGAGAGATCCGTGTTCCATAGATGACCAAGCTGAGGACATCCCGTCCAACTTCATCCTGCCCCAAAATATGCTCTGGGCTTGGCGGAGCGAGAACGTCAGCAGCGGTCGCATCCACTGTTTCATTTGGGTCATAAGGAGCGATCAACGGAGCCATAACAGCCACAAGAATAATAAATACGAGCATCCCCAATCCTAAAACGCCGACCTTTTTCTTTCTAAAGCTGCGCCAGAAACTTCCTTTTGTCTCATCCATATTATTACCTCAAGCCTCGACTCTGGGATCTAGGAGCAAATAGGTCAAATCCGCCAAAAAATTAGCCAGAATTACACTGACCGCCAGCAAAAGAAATACGCCTTGCAAAACGGGATAATCCCGCTGAGCAATCGAATCGAACATCAGGCGACCGATGCCTGGCCAGGAAAAAATTGTTTCAATTTGGATCGCCCCACCAAGGGCATAGCCTAAATCCAGCGCGATGACCGTTGCAAGAGGCAGCGCGGCGTTCTTTAGGGCGTGCGCCCACAAAATCTTGAAGGTGCTAAGACCTTTGGCTTTCGCCGTGAGAATATAATCTTCTGCCAGCACTTCAAGAGATGCACTGCGCGCAACCATGATATATGAGCCGAAAAGCGTGATTGCCATCGTTAGGGCGGGCAAGACTAAATGACGACCGATGTCCAGCCAGCGATCTAGGTCGCTCTCGAAAATTGCGCCGATTGTCTCGTATCCGCCAGAGGGCAGGTAGCCACGCGCAGTTGTCAGCAGAACAATCCCCATCCAGAAAGGTGGAATAGACCAAGCCAGCAAACCTACAAACATTGAAAGGGCATCAATTTTGCTCTTTGCTTTCCAGGCGGCGATAATTCCAAGCGTTATTCCCAAAAGAATTGCAGCGATTTCGCCTGTCAAAATCAGCAAAATAGTTGGACCCAAGCGCATCGCGATCAGATCAGCAACGGGCTGCTTTTGGCGGAAGGATTGTCCCAACTCTCCCTGGCTGAGATTTTTGAGATAGTAAAAAAACTGACTGTCAAAAGCCGCAGCGAAACGATCTTCTTCACGAGCGGCATCAAGATTTAGCCAAATGGGTTTATCCAGCCCATATTGCTCCCGGATCAGATCGCGGGTTTCGGGCTTCATGCGCGGACTGGATATCATTGCAATCGGATCGCCGGGGATGATGCGAAAGAGGAAGAAATTGAAAACGATTACCGCTGCCAATGTCATCAGACTAAATATGATCTTGCGGAGAATATAATCAATTTGTATCACTCATACCTTCCTTTCTTGAGATTTTGTTGAAGCAAGCAATCATCTCAATAGCTTTTGGGGTAAAGACTTCCGAAGTCTTCGAGACCTCGGAAGTCTGAATAACGAGTTACTTCCCAAACTTCTCTTTCAAAATATCTTCCAACGTGGGGACACCAATCTCCTGCAACTCATAACGAACGCGCTGCGAAGGTTTGTTGATCTTCAAGACACGGGTCAGATCGATGGGGGTACCGATGATGACCATATCCACGTCGGCGGCGTTGATGGTTTCCTCGAGGTCGCGGGTTTGGGCATCGCCGTAGCCCATTGCGGGAAGAATGTCGCCGGTGTCGGGATATTTCTCGAAGGTCTCAGCGATGGAGCCAACAGCAAATGGGCGCGGATCAACGATCTCGGCAGCACCAAAGCGGCGAGCGGCAACATAGCCTGCGCCGTATTTCATTCCGCCATGAGTCAGGGTGGGACCATCTTCGACGACTAAAACGCGTTTGCCTTGAATCGCGGCGGGGTCATCCACAAATAATGGGGATGCGCCCTCGATCACGACCGCGTTCGGGTTCAAACTCCGTAAGTTTTCGCGCACCAAGATGACGTCATCGGGCGATGCGGTATCCACTTTATTGATCACGAAAACGTCAGCGGAGCGGACATTCGTCTCACCGGGGTAGAAGGTCAATTCATGTCCTGGGCGAAGCGGATCGGCGACCACGATCTCCAAATCCGATTTGTAGAAAGGCAGGTCGTTGTTTCCGCCATCCCACAAAATAATATCCACTTCCTGCTCGGCTTGGCGCACAATCGCTTCGTAATCGACACCGGCATAAACGATGATGCCGTTATCAATATGTGGCTCGTATTCCTCGCGTTCTTCAATCGTGCACTCGTGCTTGTCGAGATCACTATAATCGGCGTAGCGTTGGACGCGTTGTTTGGCGATGTCGCCGTAAGGCATGGGATGGCGGATGGCGGCGACTTTATAGCCCATATCGCGGAGGATGAGGGAGACGCGGCGCGTTGTTTGGGATTTGCCACATCCCGTGCGGACGGCGCAAACCGACACAACCGGTTTCGTGGACTTGATTTGGGTTGGCTTCGCGCCTAATAAGCGGAAGTGTGCGCCCAGTGCATTGACCTGTGAAGCCTTGTGCATCACGTATTCGTGCGGCACGTCAGAATAGGCAAAAACGACTTCTTCGACATTCAATTCTTTGATGAGTTCTTCGAGTTGCGCTTCATCGTGGATCGGGATGCCTTCGGGGTACATTTCGCCCGCGAGCACAGCCGGATAGACGCGCCCTTCGATGTCGGGAATCTGGGTCGCGGTGAAAGCGACAACCTCGTAATCCTTGTTGCCACGGAAAACAGTGTTGAAGTTGTGGAAGTCGCGTCCTGCGGCTCCCATGATCAGGGTCTTGATTGGGGACATTTCCTTACTCCTTTTTGAAATTTTGATAAATTAAGCCATTCAATTTATGTGTCTAATCATCCCCATACCATTTCAGTTTTTTCTCTCTGAGAGGGGCATAGGTGATGCGGCTTTGCTTCAACCCCATACGAATATAAGATTCCAGCATCTGAATTGCGGCAAAATTGGGATCTACTAGAGGAATGTCGTAACCGGCATCTTTAAGTTTCTCATCCAATTCTTCTGCGACAATGGTCATCTCTGTATTTCCAAGAATGATGCACTGGGCTTTATCTTCTTCAATTGCCTTTACACTCTCTTCAAATAGCCTTTGGAGAGCTTTTTCTTTTTGGGGAATGATTTCCTCTACTAACATGTGAACCACCCTTATGGGTGTGAATTTATCTGGGCTAAGAGCCAGAACCCGCAATCGCATCTCAAATTGCGGAATTACTTCTTCAAAATAACTGATGATACATAGTTTATCTGCCAGCCCGAGTGCGGTTAATATCGTTGCGTCAAAGGATCCGATAACGGGGATGTCTACAAGTTCACGCCCTGCACGGACAGCAATCTCGTCAAAAGCAGAGACAATAACGCCGTCATATCCATTTTCTTCGGCTTCTTTGATTTTCTTCAAGATATCTGGCGTTGCCATAGAAACATCATATTCCGATTCAACAGAAATAGAGCCATAGTCCAGAAGTTGAATATCAAATTCTGTGCCTTTGCTAAAATACTTGCTCATGAAATCTCTTTCTGCTTGCATATCCAAGTCTTCCATTGTCGGATAGATCACCTTTATCTTCATTCTAAATCTCCTCACATAACAACATACTAGAATCTGAGCGATAAGCAGCTCAGTCCACCATCAAGTTTTTGGAATTCAGACACATCAATTTCTATGGTTGAATAGCCTGCGCTTTCGATGGTGTTTTTTGCTTTTGGATATCCTTTTGGTATCAATACTTTGTTGTTTACCCAAATACAATTGGCTGCGTAGCTCTCATCGCCGTCTATCTCTAAAATATTGAAGGATTGAAGTTCTTCCTTTTTTAAAAACTCGCCAGAAGCTACAAGATTGTTTTCTTCTAAATAGGATATTCCCGTTTTCAGGTGGAGGACTTTTTTTAGTTCTATAACTGACCCGCTCATCCCATATTTTTCCAGAATAGTAATGACCTGGTTTGCGCCATTGAGATTTGTTCGCTCTGATAACCCAATATAAAAATGGGAACCTACCATCATAATGTCTCCCCCCTCGACAGTTCCTGGTGCGCTGACTTCTTCGATATTGACATAGTATCTGCCTAAAATAGTTTTGACATTGGCAATTTCACCCTTACGCGAGGGTGCTCCAGGATTTGTAATGATGGCACAATCGGCGGTTAGCAAAGCGGCATCTTCAATAAACGTGGAATCGGGATATTCTTCGACTTCTTCCATAACCACAACTTCGAGTCCGCATGATTCTAAAGCTTTAGTATACTCAGCATGTTGAGCAAGGGCTTTTTTATAATTTGGGATTCCCAAATCTGCTGAGCTTAGCCCATTAACTAAACTTTTTCCCGGCTTCCTGACAATTGCCTTTATAAACATATTTTTCTCCTATCAAGCCGCTGTAAAAACTTCTTTGATGCGTTCCAACGCCCAATCCACTTCATCTTTTGTGATGACCAGCGGCGGCGCAAAGCGAATGGTATGAACGTGCGTTTCTTTGCAGAGCAAACCTTTTTCTGCTAGCTCTTCGACAAATTGATGCGCACCACCCGCTTCGGGATGAAACTCTACGGCAATGAGTAGCCCCTTGCCGCGAATTTCCTTAATCAACGGTTGTTCAAGTTGGCGTAAGTCTTCGATAAAGTAGCCCCCCATCTTCTCAGCATTTTCAATCAAACCTTCCTCTACCAAAACTTTCAGAGACATTCGAGCCACAGCTACACCCAGTGGATTACCACCAAAGGTGCTTCCATGCTCACCGGGTTTCAAAACATCCATAACCGCAGTATTGGAAAGTACAGCCGAGACTGGATAGAAACCGCCAGACAGCGCCTTGCCGATCAAGGTCAGGTCGGCTTCGATGCCATCATGTTCTTCAGCGAGAAGTTTTCCCGTGCGCCCTAATCCCGTTTGGATTTCATCTAAAACCAGCGTCACATGATTCTTTGTGCAAATCTCTCGAACTTCTTTGAGATAGCCTGTGGGGGGGACGATCACACCGGCTTCACCCTGAATCGGCTCAACCATGAACCCAACCGTGTTAGGCGTAATTGCATCCCTTAAAGCTTGAGCATCACCAAAGGGGATGACTTTGAAGCCGGGAGCGAATGGACCAAATCCATTGCGAGAGTCTTCATCGGTGCTAAAGCCCACGATGGCTATTGTTCTGCCATGAAAATTGTTTTCGCAAACAATAATCTCAGCTTGGTCTTCTGGCACACCTTTGACTTTATAGCCCCATTTTCGGACCACTTTAATTGCCGTTTCTACCGCTTCTGCTCCGCTGTTCATGGGCAAGACTTTATGCGAATTAGTCAGCTTGCATAGCTCTTCGTAGAAAAGACCTAGCTGATCGTTACGAAAAGCACGGGATGTCAGCGTCAGTTTTTGCATCTGCTCAGACATAGCTTGCATAATTTTCGGATGACAATGCCCCTGATTGACCGCCGAATATGCGCTCAAACAATCCATATAGCGGTTGCCTTCCACATCTTCAACCCAAACACCTTCCCCTTTAGTGAGAACGACATCTAAGGGTGCGTAGTTATTGGCACCGTATTGATTTTCTAAGTTGATATAGTCTTGTGTTTTCATGCAAAATCTCCAAATAAGAATTAGACTTGTGCTCGCTCAATTTTAAAAGGTGTATCGCTTACAGGTATTTCTCCAAACTCTTGCGCCGTAAGATGACCAGAAAAAACTGCTTGGGCAATGGTATTAGGGGCTTCTGCATCGCCAATCACGCACAAGGACTGTATATCACTGTTTTTTAGAGCATGCTTGAGAGCTTGATAGAGTTCATCGTTGGGGAGACGATCTGTGATTAAGACAACTATGTCCGCGTTCACTTCTATGGCTTCTCCCGAAACTGAATCTGTAAGCGTAACCTTTTCTGGATGAATCTCTTCGAGAATCTGTTGGGTAAATATCTTTACATCCGATTTCATCAGCCTGCGCTGAATCTTTTCTTGTTCAAGGGTATATTGCGACCAGTAGGCAACCAGAGGGGCTGGAGTCACAAAGGTTACTTGACAGCCTTGCTGGAGAAGTAATTCAGCGAGGACGCTACCCATATAATAGTGGTCGTTATCGTAAATCAAAACATTTCCATCAGGTATTTTCCCCGCCATCAAATCGTCTGGGGTGAAGACGTGGGGAAGATTGTGCCCTTTAATCGGTTTCCATTGATTTCGACCGACGCCATCCTTTCTCCATTCTGCACCTGTCGCAAGAATGATGTGGGCATAGCCAGCCTCAAGAATATCTTCAGCTGTCATGGGACTGCCCGGGTAAAGCGACACATTATCCATCTTCTCAATTTGGGTAAGCCGCCAATCGACCACCCGCCGCCATTCAATTAATCCGGGCAAAACGGATTCGAGTACGACCCGTCCACCAAGCTCCCGCCGAGCATCCAATAATGCGACTTGATAGCCGCGTGCGCCCAAGGCACGCGCAGATTCTAACCCTGCTGGACCGCCCCCAATAATCAATATATCTTTATTTTTCTTCTTAGGATGAATAATTTCTGGATGCCAACCGCGCCGCCATTCTTCGCCCATAGTTGGGTTTTGGGTGCAACGAATGGGAACCCCCAGTTCATCTGCACTGGCGCAGATATTGCAGCCAATGCACTCACGGATATCTTCAATCCGGTCTTCCCTGATTTTATTAGGTAAAAAAGGGTCTGCAATAGAAGGGCGAGCCGCGCCGATTAAATCAACAATACCATTTTGGACAGCACGCAACATTGCGTCTGGAGTTGTGTAGCGACCAACACCAACTACGGGTTTGCTGGTTAGAGATTTTGTGAATTTAATATATTTTTCTTGGTAACCCTCTCGTTCAAATCGGGCTGTGGCAGAATCGTGGCTCCAGCCGCTGATATTTACATCCCATAAATCGGGGAGTTCTGCGAGCATGGACACAATATCATGTCCTTCCCCTTGATGGCTTATCCCATCATCCCCAAGTAATTCATCAACAGCCAAACGCACGGCTACAGCACAGGTATCGCCAACTGCATCTTTAGTATCTTCAATTAATTCTCTCAGGAAGCGCGTTCTGTTTTCCAGACTACCGCCATATTCATCTGTGCGGTCGTTATATCTAGGCAATAAAAAGTGCATTGCCAAGGCTAGGTTATGACCGGCGTAGCAGTAAATAATGTCAAAACCAGCCTTTTTGGCGCGCACTGCTGCGGCTCGATGCCACTTGCGAATATCGCGAATATCTTCTTTGTCCATCCTTCGGGTTTGACCCGGGTGATAGCCATCAACGCCAAGAGAGCGGGGTCCTAAACTCACAGATCGAGAATATAAATTAGAAGCGTGATGCCCACCGTAGGTCAATTCGATGCCTGCCAGCGCACCATGTTGATGTACGGAATCAACCATCAATTCAAGAGCGGGAATATCTTTATCATCCCAAATTCGTCCTTCGATATTGGGGGATAAATCGCTGCTGTGATGAATCTCTACTTCTTCGGTGCAAACCACTCCCCAGCCACCTTCGGCTTTTATTCGCCGCATTTCTACAAGAGCCTTTGGCATACGGTATCCCATACCATTGCAATGGGGTACTTGAAAAAAGCGATTTGGGGCTGTGACGGGACCGATTTTTACAGGTTCAAAGAGAATATCGAATTTATTATCCATATCTAAAAATATGACTGAAGTTCTCCGCGTCTGCGGATATCAACGGTGGCGCAATGTAGACCGCCAGCAATTGATTCAAAATTGTAGAAATTACACTCGATGGGTTTGAAGCCCCAATCCTTGAAGGCTTTGATGAGATTGTCTTCACCTTTTGAAACAATCACACGTTCTTCATCCAGCATGAGGACGTTCATATTCAGCCATTTACTGCAAGTGTACATAGGGTGGCTATCGGGCATATTGGGTTCGGGGCAAACCAGAATATCCCAGCCGCTATTTTTGAAAATCTCAGGCACTTTTTTGATGCGCTCTGGATTAATGAGTAATTTTCCCGGAGCAAGAGGGTAAAAAGTAGCGTCAATATGCATGGGATGGGTATCAAAGACCTCGACCTCGTGAACACGATATTCATCGCCAAGATGTTGCTGTATCCAATCGATGCCAGAACGGTTGCAGCAACTGCTTTGGGCTACAAAAATATCCTTTCCACATTTGATGGCATCAGCGGCATCGAAGAGCGGTTCGTATTCGGTGAGAATCGTGCGCATGGGTTCATCTTCTGTGGGGGGGATGAAATTGGCTTCAAAGGAAGCGTCGCTCAACTGAGGGCGAGGCGCAGACATCCAGCGCGCACCTTGCTGAGAGTATTCTTTGCATAAATCCTTATACGCGTAATTCTCATGGTATCTCGAACGCCAGCCCATAGGAGCTTCAATAATTTGATCGCCGATAACCAAAAGCACATCTCTAGGCATCAAAGCCCCAACGCTACTCTGACTCTCAAAATCAGGCGTGGAAAATGGCTTAGATATATCATAGATGGATGGGCGGCGAACGGTGATACCTTCAGCTTCTAGGATGTGGACGAACTCGTCAATATCCTTTTGTGCCGCGTCGAGCATCTCCTGTGCCCAGGGCTTGCCTCCGTTTTGACGGTAGAAATCCAGCAGATATTCGTGATGCACAACCGCAGGCGTGACAGGTTCCCAAGGCGGAATTGTAGCCCCTTCAACAGTGCCAACGATAATTTCTTCCAACGGATCCCATTCATTATGTGTATTGACGATTGGATAGTTCTTTTTCATAATAGTCTCTCTTTATAGTTTTGGCGTCCAAACAGGCCACTGTTCCGGGGGAGTGAAATTCTTTGGGAAGGGCTTAGTACCAGGATGCTCTTTCATTTCCCAAGCTTCTGGATAATAAGGGGATTCATCGACACATTTCGAAAGCTCATACGCCATCGTTTTTAGTGTGCAGGGGATTGCTCCAGCCTGATACATGCGGCGCAGTGCGGGAGCAGGTTGGGGTTCGGATGTAAAGAGACAGTCTTCCAAAAGGAAAACTTGATAGCCTGCCTGTAATAAACCCAGCACAGATTGCATCACACAAACATCAGTTTCAGCACCCGCGACCGCAATTTGTTTGATCGGTAATTTTTTGATCGCTCCTGCAATATCAGGCTCTGACATGCAACCAAAATAGTTCTTTACAAAACGCTGTCCCTCAGCGGGGAAGACGGCCTCTAAGCGCTCTGGGAGCTCACCATTTTCTGAGACCGGTATTTCAAAGGTAGCAACCAGCGGTAAATCCATCCAGCCAGACAGCATCATAAGATGTTCGTATCGAACGAGAAGAGATTCGCTCTCTGTGTTCTGATCGGGAAAAGCCCAATCGAAAAATGCCGGTTGAACATCGATCAACAATACGCCAATTTGAGTACGATCTATTCTTTTAATATCCATGTTTTTACTCCATTTTTTCTTTTGCGGCGGCAAGGTCGGCATCCACCATCTGAAAGGCATCAATAATCGGTTTCGCTTCCCAAGTTACTTGTTGATGAAAGGTACTGGTCTGTAGAATCTGGAAAAGTTCTTCGTGCGAACTTGCGTTCATAATCGCGAAGCCATTATCGCTATCCAGAAAATAATAGGAGCAGTCAACAGTGCCATCTGTACGTCGTTCTTCTCCCCAAACTTTTGCTTCTTCAATAAACGCAGCTTCTTCTTTCGGAGGCAAAGGTTTCCGCGCGCTGAAATTTGAAATTGTGACAAGATATTTCACATTAAACTCCTTGAGAATCTAAAGTGGCTTCCTGTTTTTCTAGCAAATCTTCGATAGGAACATAGTCAATATCAAAACCAAAGTGTTCAGGTCCTGCTAACGATAAGCCATAATTCGTTCGAAAACCTTCTACCCCTTTCATGCCTATAACAGATATTTCATCTCCTTCGTCCAGCTCTGCATTGAAGACACCACGACCATTCTTTTTATAAACAAATGTGACGAGATCCGGGCTACAAATCCACGGACTTCCGTTTAACCACGTTATCTGGTTTTCATTTTTGAACCATACTTTAAGAGTCTGGTCTTGAAAATCTCCCGAACCCTCAACTTTTACAGTGCCAAAATAATAGCCATCTCGATCTTCTGTTTTTAGGCTTGCTACTGTGCCGTCAAATAGTCGCCAGCCCTGGCTTGCTTCCACTCCTGCATCGACAGGATCTCTGCCACTCTCTCTGGAGGCTCGAAGTGCTTGCCCGATTTTCAGGCATTGGCTCAACGTGCCAGGAACAACGATCTTCTTCATTTCTTCGGCAATGAGCGGTGTTGTCGCCACAGCAATATCTCCATAAGAAGCGACTGCTAACATCTTTGCAATCCGTTCAAGGGCATGGGTGTTAACAGCATTCTTTACAAAGATGCTGTTCCCCCAACGATCCACACCTGCGAAAAGATTGCTTTGTTTCTCGTAGAGGCAGTAGGTAGATTGCATTTCTTCTGGCACTGCCCGCCCGATATAGTCGCCATCAACAACGGGGATGCCAAGATATGCACCAACGGCAAGGGGTATCGCAACACTATCTGGACCTAATTCTGCTGCGACGAGACATTTAAAATCATGTCCCAAAAACTCCCCCAGTTCCTTAACCGCTTTTACCAGATACCATTCAGGTGTTTCAGTTAATCCATTGCTGGAAATTTCATACAATATCTCTTCCGATAAAGGTGCGATTGACCCATGTAATCCAACGGTAGCAGTCCAAATATCGTCAGGTATCTCGTCTGGGTCAACCCATTCAATGGACAGCCCATCATCCAAGACTTTCTTTAGTTTTTCCATCCCTTCTTCAAAGCTGCCTCCACCACCTGTGCCCATCCAAAGGGCACCTTCGAGCAGGTCTTCACAATCTTGAAGGGTTTTTAGCGTTGTCCTTCGCATTTTTTTGTCCTTGTTATATGAATAATTAAGAAAATAAAAATAATATCGGTAATAGGGAGGGCGTTACGCCCTCCCTATCTAAATCAATTCTTGTTACGGTAAAGTTACATTGAGTACGCCATTGGGGGTGAACATGCCCAAACCGTCGTAGCAGGTATCAGTCGGGAATGTGAATCTGTCATTGCGGTAAGCTTGAATTTGATTGGGACCGGCAACAATGATGAAGGGGCGATCATCGTGCAACATTTGCTGGGCGGTGAAATTAGCCTCTTGACGGGCGGTTTCATCCGTGCCAAACCAGTAGTCATAGACCATATAGTCGAAATCTTCATTGCAGTAGCCAGAGGTGCTATATCCACCGGGACCTGCAGCCCAACAGCTATGCCAATAATCCATCGAAACAGGATCGATATTGCCTAGAGCAAAGTCAATGGTCATATCGAAATCGCGCTGATTTGTAACTGCGTCATACCAGGTACCCCAATCGAGGGATTCAACTTCAACTTGGATCCCAATCTCGCCCAGCCAGTCCGCTATCATCTCGCTTATTGTTAGTGCTGGGGGGAAGTCGGTTATATAAGAAAGACGGAATTCAAGCGGCAGACCATCGGCTGTTTCTCGGATGCCATCGCTATCTGTATCCAAATAACCGGCATCTTCAAGAATTTGATTGGCTTTATCAAGGTCAAAAGGTGTGATTTCAAGATCAGGGTTCAGGTCTTTTTCAAAATTTGGACCACAACCATAGTTGGAGGGGCATGTAACCGCGTGACCAAGGAAAACCACGTCAACAATCTTTTCTTTATCAATGGCATAATCAATGGCTTCACGAACTGTTGCATCCTTGATTGCGGGATGCGTGGTACCTTCTTCAGACATATTGAAAGCCAAATTATAGGTGTCGCCAGGGAATTTTTCTTCAATAGTGAGATTCGGGTCGGCAGACAAAGCATCGTAGCTCTCAGGTAAAAGGAAGGGAAGAGATAAATCAATTTCTCCAGCCAGAAGGGCGTTGTTCAGCGCATCAGGATTGGTGAAAATTGTGTAGACGATACGGTCAATAGGCGGCTTGCCACGATAATAATCTTCGCGGGCATCAAAGATCATATGGCTGCCAGGCTCATATTCTGTCATTGTATAGGGCCCTGTGCCAACAGGAGGGTTGTTTTCGACGATGTATAAATCTGCCGGATCAATTGCCATCCAGATTTCAGGTGGGAAGACCCACATAAAAATGAAAGCATAATCTGGTGAGTTGTGAAAAGGTTCAAAAGTGGTGTAGGTAAAAGTGAGATCGTCAACGACTTCAATAGTGTCAAGGTATAGAAGCTCTGCATTGAATACAGCGATGTCTTCAATGGATGCCCACCACTCATAAAATTCTTTAACTGTACGCGCTGTTACCGGAGTACCATTCGAGAAGGTGATCCCTTCATGCAGCTTGACCGTCCAGGTGTAGCCATCTTCTGAAACTTCCCATGTATCTGCCAGAGCCGGTTCTCCATCACAGCTATCAGATGATTTTCCCTGAACAGTAAGGCCTTCAACCAAAAGATCACCCCACATATAGATGGCAGTACAACTGAATGGATTCCAGCAATCAGCATCCTGCAAACCGCCTACCCGCAAGACAACTGGCTCATCGCTTGCCGGAGCTGGAGCTGCCTCTTCGGGCGCAACTTCTGGAGCTTGCGTTTCTTCTGCTCCTGAACTACACCCAACCACGGCCAGAAGCAGGGCGAGGGTCAACATAATTAAAAATCGTTTTTTCATCTTATTCTCCTTTTATCACTAGGTAACTTACTCGGAAATATTTTCTTTTCTTTGAACATTTTTCAAGCAGAGCCTCCTTTTTGCCTTAGTAAACGCCATATTCAAATACAGTCTCTGTCATGGTGATTACGTTTTCAAGTTTGGCTTCCTTTGGAATACCTGCAGCTCCATCTATAATCAAGCCACCATTATCGCCAAAGGTATCAATCAGTTTTTTGACATAATCACTGGTCTGTTCCGGTGTACCAGAGATAAGCGTTTGAACAGGAACATTGCCCCAGAAGCACATCGTATCGCCAAGCAATTTTTTAGCTTTTTCAATATCAACAACATCAAAATGCCCCCAAATCTTTCCGGGTGGTAATTCTGTTAGGAATTCGAGCCGGTTGGTATACGATCCTTCCCAATATGGCATAGGGGTAATTTCAGCATCAATCAGAGCCAAAAGAAGTTCTTTGAGGCTGGGCCAATAAAACTCTGCATATTGCTTATTCGACATGAAAGGATCTGCGCCACGATGCAGCGGGATGGATACATAAGGAACGCCCATCTCTTTTGCCGTGCCAATGGTGTACTCAATCATGTGGGGGGTAATCATATTAATAGCGGCTTTGAGTTTGTCTGGTTGATAATACATATCCAGCATTGTCCCCTTGATACCGCGAAAATAATCCGAAATCCAGTCGAAAGGAGCGTGAGCAGGAACTTCTGCAAATACAGGAAGTCCTTTTTCCTTTAGAGCTTCCACTGCTTGGTCTACGCCAGCGATGTGCTCATTCATTTGTTCACCGATTAATATCAGCTTTTTCAGCATTTCTCTTACTTCTGGTTGCCCCAGCAACATCGCTAAATCTGAAATTGGCGCATAAGCATGTGAGAACATCGTAAAAGAAGGAAATAGCCCAAAAGCATCAAGACCATCAGCCATTCTGGGCCACATTTTGCGGATGATGAAATCACTGGGGTCGCTCAAGAACTGATCGTATTCGTCACCAAGCATATATTCCTTTTCAACAAATTGAAATTCCTGAGTGTCTGCCAGGTTATATCCCGCCCACCTATTGGATGTTAGACCGATAGTCTCGCCAACTTTGCCGGGCAAATTTCCAAATATAGAGACCATGTCCCAATTGAATTTCGTTACATTTTCCGCGAAAACTTTAGAAGCACGCTTTGGGTCATAATACGCATCTGCTGGTGTAAGCCCGCCTTGCTTTAATGAGAAATACTCGTCATAGCAAACAATGGGAACACGATCCGGTTTTTCTAAATGAATCGCATCCCAAACACGTTTTTCGCGTGCCTGATAATCAAGTTCTATTTGCATAAGTGGGGCTTTGTCTTTGTTATCCGTCATGCGCTCACCCCTGCCCACTCTTTTGCAATCGAAACGGCATCCATCGCGGTTGGCCCCCAGGCATCTGCGCCCGTGTCATCACAAACGAGTCCATTGATCGGCCCACCACCAATCATCACCTTTACGTCCTCCAGCCCCGCTTCTTTCAGGGCGGCGATCGTATCCCGCATGGGTTCGATGGCTAAGGTCAAGAATCCACTCAAGCCGACAATCTTGGCTTCATGTTCCTGAACCGCCTCTACGAATTTTTCTATTGGAACATCCACACCGAGGTCAATCACTTCAAAGCCGTTGACTTCCAGCATGAAAACGACAATATCCTTGGCTATATCATGAATATCACCCGCAACCGTGCCAAAAACAACTATACCGATCTTTTCCGTACCTCCCTCTCCTTCAAGAAGAGGCTTTACTTTATCAGCAACTGCCGCCAAAATATCACCAGAGACCATCAATTCTGGCAAAAAATATTCGCCAGTTTCAAAACGCTCCCCAATAATTTGCATCGCATCTCGCGCAGCGTCCAGGATATCATCAGGGTTTACGTTGCTCTGCAATAATTCATCTGTAACCTTTAGTGCTTCGTCTCTTGATAAGTTAATGATTGCATGAAATAGCTTTTCGGTCATTTTTCTCTCCTTCAAAAATATGGATGTAGAACTTCGTATCGAACTTGATTTGGGCTTGTTTACGCTCTGGAGGGCGCGTGGGGTGCTCTTGTTGTATTCACCACACGGCTGACGTTTTTTACAACCACCGAACTTTTGCCTCATGGCGATCAACCAGCTTCTTGAAACGCACAGCGGGATAACCGAGAACAAATGACATTAAAATGTTATTCTCTGGGGGAATCTCAAGCATCTCTCGAAGGGCTTGGGATTCATTGCCAAATTCGTATAAATTACCTACATAACAAGTCCCTAATCCCAGACTTTGTGCCATTAACATCATTTGGTAGGATGCCAACGTCGCGTCTTCGGTGGGGCAGGAGGTAATCGTTAGGTCGGCATGGGTAATAATTAGCACGGGAGCCTGATAGAAAAAAGGATCTTTGCCTGCTTCGTATTCCAAGACAACGCTTCTGTAAAAGGGAATATCCGCTTCTATGCGCCTCGCAAGCCTCGGGTCCAAGTTTGATAACGCATCTTTCTCTTCGTAGAGAGCTACTTTTTCTCTAAAAAGATCAGCAGAAAGCGCAGCGAGTTTATCCATCATCTCACGATCAGTAATGACGATATGCTCAAGGCTTTGGGCGTTCGAACCGGTTGGTGCATAGCGAGCGGATTCGAGTAGTTTTTCTATCGTTTCCCTGCGTACGTGCCGCTTTGGATGATATTCCCGTATCGACCTGCGTGTTCGCAGAAAACCCATCAGCCTATCCGATTCAATTTTCATCTCAGGTGTTATCGGGATGGTATTTGAGATTTCAAACCCGCTATGGGTGATCGCATCGGCGGGACAAATGGCAACACACTGCCCACAGAAAAAACATGCTTCCGGGTGCACAATAACGGGGACGGTTTTTTGCTCTTCTTGCTCAAAAATATCTTCCACACAAACGCGAACACATAACCCCTCTTTATCGCAAATTTCGTAGTTGATGTAAATTTTTGGTGTCATGATTTTTGAGTTGTATTAATCGTTTACGCTTGTCCAGGTTTTTTTGGAATTACTGGTTTATTATCTAAGCGTCTGAGGAAGAAATCATAGCCACCATCTTTTTCTAGCATCTCTCGCTGTTGCGCTCCACCTGATTTAATGATCTGTGTCATCTGCACAATGAATTTGGCCTGAATTTTTATTGCCTCTACGGTAAAGTTAGCATCTTCCTCACCTTCAGCATATAATTCTTGCAATGCCTTCTTATCTACTCGTACACGGGTCCAGCCTCCAGACCCTAAATATCCGGCTGGCCACTCAGAGCCAACGGGGATGCAGCCCATCATGATCGCATGACTGTTCAGGAAAGCAATAGTTTGTTCTTGCCCGGTAGATATTCCCGAACCTTGAGCTATAGTGCCGATGACTTTTAAAGGGCGAGAGACAAAACTATCTACAACACTATTTCCCAATCTGTCCAGAAAAATCTTGAATTGTCCTGGAACCCCCATGTGATAAACAGGAACAGAGTAAATGATTGCATCTGCCGCAAACCACTTATCGCGTAATTCGCCAAAATCATCATCCGTTTGTCGGCAATACCCAAGTCGATCATGACATTGATTGCAAGCATCACAAGGATTAAATGTTTTGCCGGATATGGAATAAATCTCGCTACTTATCATTCCTCGCGCAGCCGTTTCTGCTGCCTCAAGAGCTTTTTTTAAAAGGAAATGACTGTTTCCGTTTTTTCTTGGGCTAGCACTGATGCCGAGAATTCTTATTTTTTCCATACTTCTCTCCTCTTGATACTACTCATGCAGAAATAGCGATTCCGACGATGCCCAAAAGAATTGACAACCAATTGCGGGAAGATAAAGGCTGTTGTGTTACGATGTAACTGGCACCTAGATAAGCGATTTGAGCAAGTAGTGTGTGAATAATCCCTGCATACCAAAAATCGTTTTTTGTAAATTGATAGATTGTTCTATGCGTCCACCACAAAGCAATTGGCGCTAGTGCATAAAAGAGTAAGACCAGAGGGTTCAGACCAAAGTTGAGAACTTTTTTCCATATTGGCTCAATGATATTTATCGCATCAATATAAAAAAATATAGTGAGAAGAAAAAACTGAATTAGAAGCGCAATATATAAGTTCAACTTTTTCATCACTTACAGAAAATCATATGCTTAGACCTTTGGTAATCTCTCTGGAAACGCCCAGTCGCAGCTTTGTTTAAGAATTTTAGTGAGCACATAAGTCTTGGTTTTGGTTACTCCAGGGATCGTATGCATCTTCTTTGAGATAAAATCCTGCAATGCACCCATGCTAACCGCGACAACTGATGCCGATATATCGGTGTCTCCAGTTGTCAAGGCAACATAAAAAACTTCATCCAAATTTTTCAGGCTTTGTGCAACTTGCTCAATTTTGCCAGGTTCAACGTCTATATAGATGTCGGCGCTAATTGGAAACCCGAGCCTTTCGGAGACCGCCCCCGCCGTAATGGCGATAAATCCTTCTTTTACAAGCCTGTCCAATCGGTTTCGGACTGCCCGCGCAGTGATATTCCCTAAACGGCGAGCAATTTCGGAAGAATGCATTCTTGCATCTTCTCTTAGGCATTCAAAAATTTCGCGATCCAAATTATCAATTCTTGGTTTCATTATTTTTTCCTTTTTCTATAATACTGGATATATTCCGTAATATCCAGCATTTTACTTAAAGTATTCCGATACGGAAGCATTATATTCTGTTTTATGCATTATGTGGGTGTCTGTTTGGTTTGAAACCTAGGAGAATCTAAGCAAGGCAAGGTGTTTTTGTGCAGTTTATTGCGTTTAGAATCAAAAAAGCCTTCTTAAAAGGACTTGTTTTCTGTTTGTTTATGAGTTGTTAGTTAGCTGTTGGTGAGCCTTACTCAGCTATACAAGCATCCCCTTCAAGTTACACTCAATACATCTACCAGATGCTTGGACTGGACACTCTCTCCTATAGCCAAATTAGCAATTATGCATGATAGTTTCAGCATGCGATGATACACCCGTACGGATAGTTACAAATAAGCGTCTGTCCAACTTCATCTAATTCAAAAATTAAATATAGGCAGCTTTGAGAAACTTTCTTTTTTCGAATGATTTCAATTTTTGATATTTTTTCACATTCCCATAGATTTTAAATACGCAAAAGAG
>JABGQT010000014.1 GCA_018648685.1 Anaerolineae bacterium | reverse complement strand
AACTTTCTCCGAAGTTGCCCGCTTTGTCAATCAAAATCGTGAACTACTGATTTTGCCAAACCCGCTGTGCAATGCATCTTCAAGATGCATTGCACAGCTACATTAGGACAAGAAAATGAAAGACTTAAATTTAGAAGAAGGCTACACCCTCCGCGCAGCAAGAATGGACGATCTCAGTGCAGTCGTTAAACTCGTCTACGATGTTTGCGAAGACGATGGCGATACTGATGTTGCCTATAGCCCGGAAGAACTCAAAGAAGTTTGGGAAGACCCCAATCTCAATATGAACACCGATACTTGGGTCGTGACCGACGCTGAGGGTCGCATGGTCGGTTACGAAGAATTCTATAATCGCAGTCAACATGCCGCGCTGCTTGGCGATGGTTATGTCCACCCCGATCATATAGGAAAGGGCGTCGGTACAGCCATGTTGCGTGCTCTTGATAAACGTGCTCGTGAAGAAATTACTAAGGCCGACCCTGAGCTACGCGTTTTCATTCAGAATAGTATGTCTATCGAAGATACTGTTGCACGTGAAATGCACGAGAATGAAGGCTATAACCCCGTTCGCTTTTTCTGGCGGATGGAAATTATGCTGAACGAAACGCCCACCGCGCCCATCTTTCCCGAAGGGATCGAATTGCGCCCCTTCGATGCGGAAGCACACGCCAAACTGGTACACGATGCCCAAAGCGAAGCCTTTCGCGATCATTGGGGCTTTACCCCCGTCTCGCACGAAATCTGGAAAAGGCGCAATCTCGAAAGCCACGAATACCGTCCCGAACTCTGGTTCATCGCATGGGATGGGGATCAGATCGCCGGCATCGCCGTTAATCAATATAAAATGGGAAACGGATGGGTGGCCATCCTCGGTGTGCGCAAACCCTGGCGCAAACTTGGTTTGGGCTTGGCACTGTTGCAAAAAACATTTACCGCCTTTTATCAGCTCGGCACAAAAAAAGTCGGTTTAGGCGTAGATGCCGCTAGCCAAACCGGCGCAACCCGCCTATATAAACGCGCCGGAATGCGCGTCGGTTCTGAATATGTAAGCTACGAAAAAGAACTGCGTGCAGGGCGTGAGATAGAAGAATAATATCTTGTAAGGGCGACCCTTTGTTCTGCCTAAAAAAATATTATTTTTTTAACTGACATATTGTTTTGAACAAGACTTTTCGTCCAATCAAAACGGGTCGCCCCTACTGAAGCAAACAGAATAAGGAAAATTAAAATGACCGAAATAAAACTCCCCAAAGGATATACCCTCCGCTCGGCAACGATGGATGACATCCCCGCCTGCGCTACGCTTTTCAACGCTTGGGCGATGAAAGAATTAGGGCACCGTGAACTGAGCGAAGAAGAACTCAGAACCGAATGGAGCTTGGATGAGTTTATCCCCAAAGAAGATACGCGGATTATCTTTGCGCCCGATGGTACACTCATCGCTTATGTAGAAGCATGGACGCGCAACAATCCGCCCGTCAAACCCTGGATATGGGCACGAGTGCACCCCGATCATTATGGACTCGGCTTAGGCACCGAATTAACGCAATGGGCAGAGCGTTTTTCTCTGCGCGTCCTCGATGCTTTGCCCTCTGAAGTCCGCGTCACAAACGAATTAGGTGTAGATAGTAGAGCAAAGGAAGCACACGAACTTTTCAAGAATTTGGACTACAGTCATATCCGCTCTTTTTACCAGATGCGGATCGAGATGGATTCACCCCCACCCGCCCCTCGTTGGGCAGATGATCTTGTTCTGAAGCCGTTTGATGCCAAGAGCGATCTCGAAGCGGTTTATCGGGCAATAGACGATTCCTTCAAAGACCATTTTGGCTATGTCGAAGAGCCTTTCGATGTCGGCTTCCCGCGCTTTGTCCACTATATGACCAAAACTGAAAATTATGACCCTGCGCTTTGGTTCATCCTATGGGATGGTGATGAAGTGGCGGGGATCAATATCTGCCGTCCGCGCTCATTTGAAGATGATAATATGGGCTGGGTTGCTGAGCTTGGCGTTCGCAGAGCCTGGCGCAAACGCGGGCTGGGGCTGGCTCTCTTGCAACACTCTTTTGGTGAATTCTATAAACGCGGTGTACGCAAAATTGGCCTCGGCGTGGATGCGGGCAGCCTAACGGGTGCGCTCCGTCTCTACGAAAAAGCGGGCATGTCTGTCTTCTCGCAATTTGATAAATATGAAAAAGAGATTCGTGCGGGTAAGGAAATTAGCGTACAATCTATAGAAGAGTAATCTATCAGAAGTGCGTCGTATCTGTTTAACGGTAGAAGTTAATTGCCAGATAGCAACCTATTAAAGGGGTTCCAGCTAAAATCAGGTGCGATGCACTTTAATCCGAAAAGGAGTAAAAAATGCAAATCAAATGTTCTCACTGTACTAAAATGTTCGCTGAAAATAGAGATGCCGCCCTCGCGGGTTTGTTCGCCATCCACAACGAAGGTCAAAACCATTACGACGCTCTCTGCCCCCATTGCCAGAAAGCTGTGCGTGTTTCTGATGAGCGGATGAATGAAACTTATCCCAATTGGGAAGCAGAATACGAAGAGATGATGAAACGAGCTGCTGAATTTGAAAAAAAACAAGCAAGTTTGAAAGAGCAAGCTGCTGCAAACAAGGGCAAACCAAAGAAAGAAAAGAAGAAAAGAAAACGCAAGCGATGAGCATTAAAGTTATAATTTTCGATTTGGGTGGTGTGCTGGTGCGGACAGAAGACCGCACGCCGCGCGCCACCTTGGGCTTGCGTTTTGACAAAACATACACCGAGATGGACAAAGTCGTTTTCGGCAATAAATCCAGCGGACGCGCATCTCGTGGAGAAATTAGCGCGCGTGATCATATGCAAAATGTGATGCGCTCTCTTGCCTTGCCCGAAACGGATGAGGCCATCCAGGCATTTTATGATGAGTTCTTCGGCGGGGACAAGATGGATTACAGCATCATCGAAAGCATACGTTCTTTTCGCCCGCAATTTAGAACCGCCCTTCTTAGCAATGCCTGGGATGATCTACGCGGTCTACTGATCAACAAATGGGCAATTGACGATGCCTTCGACGAGATATTCATCTCAGCTGAGATGGGCATTGCCAAACCAGATGCGCGCATTTACGAAATGGTTTTGGAAGAATTAGGTGTTGCCCCCGGAGAATGCGTCTTTGTAGATGACTTCATCGAAAATATCGAAGCCGCTCGTAAGCTGGGGATGTACGGTATCCATTTTCAAGATGCAGATGTAGCGATGGAGGAGTTGAGGGCGTTGTTGGGGAAGAGTGCATAATACCTGAGCGTAGATTTATATAGAAGGTTTTCCGCATAAAATCTAGTTGGGTGGTTCTTTATAAATAATTAATTCAGAGGAGTAGAATTATTAATGTCAAATCCTTCCATCTTTTCTTATACGTTGACTGTCCCACAAAGTGCCATTGACGATTATGGTCACGTTAATAACGTAACCTATTTGCAATGGATGCAAGATGCCGCGCTCCGTCATCCTGAGTCGATTCCTGGATATATGCAACCAGAAAATACGGGGTGGTATGTGCGCGAACATCGGATTAAGTACCTTTCTCCTGCTTATCTGGACGATGAAATTGAAGTCCGCACATGGATTTCTGAATTCAAGCGAGTGAGAGGGATACGCAAATACGAATTTCTTCGCAAAGCGGATAGCAAGATCGTTGTTGAAGGTGAGACGCAATGGGTTTTCATTGAATTGACAACCGGCAGACCCACCCTTATTCCTGCCGAGATGCTGGCTTTTTTCCCAGTCGTGGCAGACTAATAATTTTGATGTTGAGAGTTAGCAATGAAAAATATCATATCTCTTTCAGGTGATGAGTCTTGCACAATAAAACCGCCCAACAATGTGTACATTGCGACCGCTACACGAGGGTTTTTGGGTAAGAGCGCATAATACTCAAATAGTGGTTTTATGAGGAAGTTTCTCCGCATAAAACCACGTTGAACTAAGCGCTTCGCGCAGGTAAAAGCAGGATCCTTCCCAAGATTTTCAAG
>JABGQT010000116.1 GCA_018648685.1 Anaerolineae bacterium | reverse complement strand
TAAGCTGTGCGACTTGAACCGTTTAAGGTGTGCGACATGGTGCGTTTTATGCATGCCGCGATGGCTCATATGTCAAAGCTCCCCATTTTGGTACAGACTCGTACCAGTCTCCATACTCGTTTTGGAATCATAGCGCTCCAGAGAAAGTTGACTGGCATATTCAGGCAGTTCATCTCCCGCAACCCATGCAGCGATCAACTCGCCTGCCGCACAGCTCGCCATTGTGCCAAAACCAGATAAAGCGCTCAGAATATAAGCGCCATCTACGCCCATCGGGCCGATAACGGGCATATTTTCCTTTGTCTTCGTATAATATCCGGCATAGCGCACAACTGGTTTAGGGAGTTTGTCCAGATATGCTTTCAAACCCGGGATAAACCTCGCTGCACCACGTAAAAGAATATCCGGGAACTCTGGCGTGATGTCAGGTTCCCAGAGGGGTTCTTCCGCCACACGGTTGATCGCCCAGCCTAATTTAATCCAGGGGCTATCCTTGCCTCCTTCGGGTTTGATATGTAAGCCACCGGGAAACTTATCTAATAGCCACTGAAATTCTTCGTCTGAAGCCAAATCCTTCTTTTCTTGCTCATCCCAATCAAGGTATTGCTCGTCCATAAAGATCGTAAATGGCGCTTCACGGGGAATAACACCGTGTATATCTTGTATGGCTATTTTTTGTTGGAGGATAGAAAAGATGGGTAATTCAACATCTAGATATGAAGCTACCTCAGGCGCAAATGGGCCCGCAGCATTAATAAAAGAACGTGTTTGGATCCTGCGTTGAGTGCCATCTATGACAAGGTCAACAGCTTTTATCCCCTGACTATCTTTTTTTACAGCTATCACATCTCCCTTCAATAATCTGACGCTAAGTTTTCTGGCTTCCTCAAGCAAATATATGCCCAATTGTTGAGCGCTGATAGACCCGGCTCGCCTCGCATGTACGGCAGTCTGTATATTTGTTGACATGTGGGGGAAAAATTCCTGGACAATGCTCGGATGAGCCAAAATATCTGCTCCATCAAGGTCGCTTTGGCTATCTAAAAATGCATAATCATTTTTTCCATCATCGTGTATCCGAATAGCGCCAACATCAAGTTGGCTGTAATGGTGAAGATAGTCTCGAAGTTTATTCTCGGGTTTTTCGGTAACATACAAGTAGCCCCTCTGTTCCATATTGAAGACATTATCAGTGGACTTCGCAAGGTCTTCCATGATGTCAATACTGCGGTTCATAAAACGCGCCATCATATTATTAGGCCACCAGTTGCGATAATTTTCCCCTGACTTGGCACTGGTCTGTGAAAGTGGCGGGTGTTTATCTATGATCAGCACATCGGTGATGCCACGCTTTGCAAGAAAATACGCAGCAGCCACGCCCGCACTACCGGCTCCACAAATCACTACATCAGCTTTCTCAAATGATTTCATATCGCATCTCCCAATATTTAGCTTATCCCATCATCAAACGTGCCGCACGCCGCCCGATCTCGACCGCGAAATTCGTGCCACGATCCCAAGGGTAGACCTGGCTCATGCTCGCGAAGTAAATCCCTTCTATCGGCGTTTCAATTGCGGGGATATTCTGCGAATGGCCCAATTGCGGGATGGGCTGGGCATAATCCGCTTTGAAGACCCAGACCTTGCGCACCCAATCGCGTTCAAATTTGGGGTTGATGCGCGCAAAACTCTCGGCGAATTTATCCATCAACTCTTCTGCGCTCAAATCAAAATTCTCGTGTCCTGGCTCCAGATAATCGCCTGCATAGACGATATGCTCCCCGCCAAAATGCGCCGACGAAACATAATTCGTATGCTCCACCAATGCCAAAAAAGGGAAGCCATCTTTCTTTGGCAAATTGAACCAATAATAATCATCTTCTGAAAGCTGATGTTTCAACGCCGCCACCAAAACGACCGCGCCCATATGTTTGAGTTTCTTCAAAGCACCCAAATACTCTTCAGGGAGATCGGGGACGAGATAGGACATCACCGCTGGGGACGTGGTCACCAAAACCTTGTCAAATTCTTCTGCGCCATCTCCCCCCGTTACGATCACCTTTTTAGCGTAATCTCGTTTAATAGACATTATTCTCGCGTCAAATTTTATCTCCACCCCCATCTCGCGCAGCTTCTCAACGAAAGCGTCTGCGAAAGCCTGAAAACCACCCACAAAAGTACCCAACTTCGTTGTCCGCGCGTGGATGCGTGCCCAAAACCACGACATCGGCACTTCTTTATGATGTTTGCCAAATTTCCCGATCAGCATTGGTTCCCACATCTGTTCGTAGACGCGATCTCCCGCCCATTTTCGCATCCATTCGTCGACAGTCACTTTTTCGAGACTCTGCCAATTTTTGGTCAAACGTAAATAAACACCGACCAAACCAAAACGGATTTTGTCCACGCCCCATCCCAGCCCGGGGAAAAAGAGCGCTTCTTTAATCGAGTCAAATGGATACCATTTCTCATTATGTAATAAAACAGTATACGGGCGCGGAAAAAGAACCTGATCGCTTAATCCTAACTCTTCGATGATGCCGAGCATATGGTTATCACTGGCGAACCAATGATGATAAAAGCGCTCGACTGTCGAATCCCATTTTGGGTCGCTAAATCCACGCGCCAAACCGCCCGCAGAATCTTCTGCTTCGTAGATCGTGATCTCGTGACCGGCTTTCGCCAAGTCATAAGCGGCGGACATGCCCGCGTAACCTGCACCGATGATTGCTATTTTCATAATTATTTTCCTTCTTTTTAACACGAAGGTCACTAAGGAACTCAAAGGAAAAACATAAAACCTTTGTGACTCTTTGTGTCCTTTGTGTTTAAGCTTTAGTTTCTTCCACTTCCTCTTTCCACGCAAAAACTTCTCTCCAGGACATCCCCTCTTGCCCCAGATATTTCAGGAAATAATATAGACCCAAGACTGTAATTGGCAGCCAAAGCGCGGCGTGCAAAACGAGGGTGTACGCCGCCGCCGTCGCGTGCTCAATGCCGTAAGCTACCAAAACAGCAATCCCCGGCGCATCAAATGTACCCACATAGCCTGGCGCAGAGGGGATGGTTGTTGCCAGGTTGACAATCCCGTTCATCAGCATCAGCGCAAAAAACGAGACGCTGAAGTTGAAAGCATGCATCACGAACCAATACTTTGCCGTTTCCAAAAGCCAGATAATTGTCGACGTAAAAAAGACCATTAGCACATTAAAAGGTGAGCGCAGCGATTCCAGCCCGTCGAGAAATTTATCCATAAAGCCGAGCATCTTCTCTTGCAAAGAAGTGGGGAGCAATTTCTTAATAAACCAACGTCCAATTTTGGATGTGACCTGCGGGAACATCGCTGCTAACAAAAAGATAACCAACGCCCCGATAAAAACGCCCGTCCCGACAAGCGCAACCTGCTGGATATTGCCCACAAAGCCAGAATCCCCCGTCAATTTTGCCAACTCAGATAAATTCAAAAAGACAAAGGCCAGCATCACCACGCCATCAAAAATACGCTCGACGATAATCGTCGCCAACGATGCCGAAATCGGCACATTTTCACGTCGTTTCAGAAAGACCGCCCGCAAAACTTCGCCAAGCCGCGCCGGGAAGATATTATTGCCCATATAGCCAATGGTCGTAATCGGGAACATCTTTTTTGTTGAAACTTCCTTGAGCGGCTTAATCAAATAATGCCAACGCCAAGACCGTATCCACACACCGATGAAATAGACAAAAACCCCGGGAAGAAGCCAAATATATTTCGCCCTGCTAATAATTTTGCCCACATCATCAAGTTTCAAACCGCGCAACGAGAGCCACAAAAAAAGCGCGCTGATCGCAACGCCTACAAAAATTGCAAAATTCTTTTTTACTTTTTCCATGAAGGCGATTCTATCACGAAGGCAAGGGCTGTGCGTCGCACCAACTTCGAGAAAAAAATGCTAAAGACGGGCATTTTGCCCATCAAAAGGCAGCTTCCTTTCGTGTCAGGGCTTACGCATGAAATTTATCTCCGAACAAAACCATTTCGAGATATTGCG
>JABGQT010000057.1 GCA_018648685.1 Anaerolineae bacterium | reverse complement strand
GGAGAGCTACGTAAAACTAGTATTTATTTTACACGCTTTCCCATCCACTTAAAACCCCACTTATTTTACCTACTTTATCTTGTGATTTTAGTCACCATTCTTCCGTGACACACATTACTTCTTTATCTGTGAATAAAATCACATACTATATGTGTATCCTGCTCATCCACGTGTCATCATTGTCGCTCCTGCAGGCTCTTTTTATACAAGGAGTAACTTTATGCCTCACCTCTCCCCCAAAACAGAAGAAAACACAAAGCTAATTGAATATGTTGCTTCAAGAACCGGCCGTGATTCACGACTGGAAACTTGCATCCAATGCGGCACTTGCGGTGGCTCATGCCCCTCAGCAATGGATATGGAGCATACACCGCGAGATGTTTTCGCGTTGCTACGCGCCGGAGAACGAGAAACCGTCCTCAGCAGCAACACCCCCTGGATTTGCGTCTCCTGCTATTTTTGCGCTGTACGTTGCCCGCAGGAAATCAAGATTCCTGATGTAATGTACACCCTAAAAAGCATGGCAATTACAAAGGGCGCATATCAAGATTCAGCCGCTTCTGATTTTTCACAAACCTTTGTTGATATGGTCGAAAACTACGGGCGCAGTTACGAACTAGGACTGGCTACTCGTCACTATCTCAGGCATTTTCCGCTCCGTCTACCCAGCATGGCACCAATGGGTATGGGGCTACTTAGCAAAAAACGACTCAATCTCAAGCCGAAAAAGATTCAAGGCATCAAACAACTCAATGACATTCTTGATCGCGCCAAAGAACTGGAGGCAGCATGAGCAAATATCTCTACTATCCCGGCTGTTCAATGGAAGGAAGCGGCAAAGCCTATCATGATTCCCTTATGCCCGTTTGCGAAAAAATTGGCTTAGAACTTCAAGAAATTGACGACTGGAACTGCTGCGGCGCAACCGAATATCTTGGCATCAACAAACTCCCTGCCTACGCACTCATCGGGCGCAATCTTGCGCTTGCCGAAGCGCAAGCAAACGGTGCAAAAGATATTGTTGCACCGTGCAGTGCCTGTTATCTCAATCTCACCAAAACCGATTCTTATATGGCAAAAAAAGATGGGGTGGATGAACTAATCAACGACGCACTTGCCGCTGGTGGGCTTAGCTACGAACCCGGACAACTCAGCATTTTCCATCTTTTAGACGTAATCGTCCATGAAGTTGGGCTTGATACCGTTAAAAAAAATGTAGTGCGACCCTTAACAGGCTTACGCGTTGCTCCCTACGTCGGCTGCATGGCTCCCCGCTACGACTACGCCAAACGCTGGTCAGATAGCGAGCATCCCCTCGAACTGGATTTACTCATTGAAGCCCTCGGCGCAGAAGTTGTCGATTATCCCCTCAAAACCCATTGCTGTGGCGGGCATATGCCCCAAATTAGCCCAGATACCGCCTATGAGCTAATTCACCGTCTCGTAGATTATGCCGAAGAAGTCAAAACGGACATCATGGTCGCCATCTGTCCGATGTGCCAAATGAATATCGATGCCTACCAAAACGAGACCAATCAACACCTCGGCACAAATCACAAAATGCCTATTGTCTTCTTCACACAATTGATGGGATTGGCTTTTGGTATAGACGAGAAAACTCTTGGCTTTGGTACAGAACTAATCAGTGCAAAAGACGCCTTGGCAGAAATTGGTTCAGAAAAGACCGTCGTCAAAAAGAAACGTCCTCGCAAAGATAAGAATGCTCTCCCTATGCCGCAACCGCTTATCAGCAAAGCCCCCACGCGAGAGAAGGAGATCAGCCGATGACGAAAGGAAACGGTGGAATGCCGCAAGAAAAAATTGGCGTTTACGTCTGTCACTGTGGCACAAATATTTCCGCAATGGTAGATGTAGAAGATGTCGCGCAATGGGCAGCAGATAAGCTGAAACATCGAGGTGTGGTCATCGCCCGCGACTATAAATTCATGTGCTCCAGTTTGGGACAAGAATTGATAGAGAAAGATATTAAAGAGCTGGGATTGACTCGTGTGGTCGTTGCGGCTTGTTCACCACATCTGCATGAGAAGACTTTTCGGACGGCGTGTGAGAATGCTGGCTTGAACCCCTATCTCTGTGAATTGGTTTCCATCCGCGAGCAAGTTTCTTGGGTACATACAGATAAAGTTGCGGCCACGGCAAAGTCGAAGGCTGTCCTGTCTGGGGGCGTGGAAAGAGTCCTTTGGCACGAGCCACTTGAGGCCATGAGCGTACCGATTCATCCTGCTACTTTAGTCGTAGGTGGCGGCATTGCCGGGATTCAGGCATCCCTCGAAATAGCAGATGCAGGTCATCCCGTCTATCTGGTTGAACGGGATCCGTCTATTGGCGGACATATGGCGCAATTTGACAAAACATTCCCTACACTCGATTGCTCTGCCTGCATCTTGACCCCCAAAATGGTGGACGCAGGCGTGCATCCAAATATCACCTTAATGACCTGGGCAGAAGTCGAAAATGTGGACGGTTATATCGGCAATTTTGATGTGACCGTGCGCCAAAAAGCCCGCAAAGTCATCACCGACCTTTGCACGGGATGCGGCATTTGCGTAGAGAAATGCCCGAAAAAAGTACTTGATGATATCTACGAAGCCGGCTTGGGCTACCGCAAGGCGGTTTACACACCCTTCCCACAAGCGGTGCCGAATTACCCCGTAATGGATTTGGATAACTGTATTTATTTTGACACGGGGAAGTGCAAAGCCTGCGAGAAATTCTGCCCAACTGAAGCGATTGATTTCACACAAGAAGACGAAATCGTCGAATTTGAAGTCGGGAACATCATCTTGGCGACAGGCTACGATCTTTTTGATGCCCGTAAAATGAGCAATTACGGTTACGGTCGTTTGAAGAACGTTTTTTCTAGTCTCGAATTTGAGCGAATGTGTAATGCTTCAGGACCCACAGAAGGAAATATCGTTTTACGGGATGGAGTCACCACGCCGAAAACGGTGGGCATTATCCACTGCGTCGGCAGCCGAGATAAAAACTTCAACGAATACTGCTCATCTATTTGCTGTATGCAAAGCCTGAAATTTGCGCATGTCGTCGATGAACGGACAGGGGCGCAAGTCTACAATTTCTATATTGATATCCGTACGCCGGGCAAAGAATACGATGAGTTCTACAATCGCATCGTCGAAGAGGGAACGCATTTTGTGCGTGGCAAAGTTGCCGAAGTAACCAACGCTGCTCGCCAGCCCGACGAAAGAGAAAAACTCATCATCCAAGTCGAAGATACGTTGATCGGCAAACAACGCCGTATTCCGGTCGATATGGTCATTCTCTCGGCAGGATTAGAGCCACGGCACGACGCAAAAGACGTTGCAAAGTTATTTGGCATTTCTTGTAGCGCGGATGGTTGGTATATAGAGAAACACCCCAAGCTAGACCCCATCGCCACAATGACCGACGGGGTTTATATTGCTGGTTGTGTACAAGGACCGAAAGATATTCCTGCCAGCGTAGTGCAGGGTGCGGCCGCCGCCGCACGGGTGCTAGGTAAAATCCAGCAAGGGGAGATGGAGCTGGAGCCAATTCGCGCCAGCGTTATCGAGGAACAATGTTCTGGGTGCCGAATCTGTAACGATCTCTGTCCCTATAATGCAATTCTCTTTCACGAAGAGACAATGGTCAGCGAGATTAATGCTGCCCTATGTCAGGGTTGCGGAACTTGTGTCGCGGCCTGCCCCGCAGGTGCAATTACAGGAACAGGCTTTAGCAACGAGCAGGTTTTAGCGCAAATTGAAGGTTTATTGATGGATGTAAATATATGATAAGTGATGCGTGAAAGTTGAAAACTCACTCATCACTTATCACTCGTCATATCTTCTGGAGAAAACCATGACCGAAAATGAAAACTTTGAACCCACCATCATCGGGTTTACCTGCAATTGGTGCAGCTACAGAGCCGCTGACTTGGCCGGGATTGCCCGCGTCAAATACCCGCCAAATGTGCGTTTAGTACGGCTGATGTGTTCTGGTCGTCTTGACCCAACTTTCGTGATGAAAGCCTTCGCCGAAGGAGCAGATGGGGTAATGATTACTGGCTGTCACCCTGGTGAATGTCATTATTTGGAGCAGAACTACAAAGCCTTGCGCCGCTATTTGCTTTTGCGCCGAACGCTGGTTGCAATGGGCATCGAAGCAGAGCGTCTGCATTTAGCGTGGGCGAGCGCGGCAGAGGGCATCCAGTTGGCACGAGAAATCACGGAGATGGTTGAACGCATCCGCAGTTTGGGACCACTAAACTGGCACTTAAACGGCGACCAAGTTCAAATCACGAGCGACACGACAGCGGAACTGGAGGTGGCAGCATGAAACCAAAATTCGCCATGTACTGGGCATCATCCTGTGGCGGTTGCGAGATAGCAGTCCTTAATACAAACGAAAAAATCCTAGATGTAGACGCTAATTTTGACATCGCATTCTGGCCTGTTGCAATGGACGCAAAATATAAAGACGTTGAAGCGATGGAAGATAACTCAATTTTGCTAACGCTCTTCAACGGCGGAATCCGCAACGATGAAAACGAAGAAATTGCCAAATTATTACGCCAAAAATCGCAAATCTTAGTCGCTTTTGGCTCATGCGCCACCGAAGGCTGCATCCCTGGTCTGGCAAATCTTAGCCCCTCACAAGAGGTAATCGAAACCGCTTTTCATACCGTTAGCACCGAAAATCCCGATAATATTTACCCGCAGGCGAACTACGAGATGCCCGAGGGGACAATACACATCCCTACAATCAACTCGCGGGTGAAAACGCTGGTGGATGTGGTGCCAGTGGACTATTTTATGCCAGGCTGCCCTCCAGAATCGCATCAGATTTCGGCAGTGCTGGATTTAGTAATTGCGGTGGTAAATGGTGAAGCGGAGCTACCTCCAAAAGGCGCGGTAATTGGTGTAGGGGATTCGACAGTCTGTGACGAATGTACGCGCCAGCGAGATGTAAAAAAAGTGACCAAATTTACGCGCGCGCACTTGGTAGGCGCACTTGACCCAGACTTGTGTCTACTCGAACAAGGAATTCCCTGTAACGGACCGGCGACGCGCTCAGGATGCGATGCACGTTGCCCAACTGCCGGAGCGCAGTGCATCGGATGCTACGGCCCCGCTCCCGGCGTAATTGACTACGGCGCACGTCTGATTTCATCCTTCGCCTCAGTGATAGACAGTAATGATCCTGATGAAATCGAACGTATCTTAGATGGTATTCCTGATCCAGCTGGGCAATTTTATCGTTTTAGTTTAGCGGGGTCGCTTTTGAAAGGCGCGAGAGAAGCCGTTTAGAGTTTGCCCCCTTTCCTAAATTCGACATCTTTTCGTCGCATTTGAGAGGAAGGTCAGACTATAGATAGAGATCAGAAAAAACACTCCCAAATGGAGGAACCCATGACACAACGAATCACCATTGATCCCATCACCCGCCTAGAAGGTCACGGCAAAATCGAAATTTTTCTCGACGACGAAGGCGATGTTGCTAACACTTACTTTCAAATCCCAGAGTTACGCGGATTTGAGCGTTTTTGCGTTGGTCGCCCCGTAGAAGAGATGCCTCTACTCACAAATCGTATTTGCGGAGTTTGCCCAGAAGCACATCACATGGCAGCCGCAAAAGCAGCGGATGCCGCCTATCAGGTTGACCCACCCTCCGCCGCGAAGAAATTGCGCGAGTTGCTCTATATGGCATTCTACTGCACCGACCATACCACGCACTTCTACGCGCTGGGCGGTCCTGACTTCGTGATGGGGCCCGATGCACCCGTAGCAGAGCGCAATATCTTGGGCGTAATCCATAAAGTTGGCTTAGATGTGGGCCGACAAGTCATACAAATGCGAAAATATGGGCATGAAGTGATTGAAATCATCGGTGGACGAAAAGTGCATCCTTGCACCGCTATTCCTGGCGGGCTAACAAAAGGAATCACCGAAGAACAACGCGTTGAAATTGAAAAAAAAGGTCGCTGGGCAATCGACTTCGCCCAATTTAGTCTAAAACTCTTCGCCGATGTTGTTCTCAACAACCCTGATTATCTAGAACTCGTTATTGGCGATATTTATACCCACGAAACCTACTATATGGGCATGGTAGACGAAAATAATCATATCAATTTTTATGATGGGAAAATTCGTGTTGTAGACCCCAATGGAGAAGAGTATGTAAAATATGAGCCACATGAATATCTCGATCATATCGCCGAGCATGTAGAGCCATGGACTTATCTCAAATTCCCCTATCTCAAAAATATTGGCTGGAAAGGTTTTGTAGATGGCAAAGATTCAGGCATTTATATGACAACACCCCTCTCCCGCCTAAACGCATCTGATGGCATGGCAACACCCCTCGCCCAAGCCGAATATGAGAAGTTCTACGAAACTTTGGGTGGCAAACCCGTTCACCAACGCCTCGCAACCCATTGGGCACGCCTGATCGAACTTCTTTATGCCGCAGAACATTGGGTAGAACTGGCAACTGACCCCGAAATCACATCTACGGACATCCACACTGTCCCCACCGCCACGCCAACCGAAGGAATCGGCATCGTCGAAGCTCCACGCGGCACGCTCACGCATCACTATAAAACTGATGAGAATGGCGTACTAACGGATGTCAATCTGATCGTTGGCACAACCAATAATTATGCCCCCATCAGTATGTCGATTCACAAAGCTGCCAGTAGCCTCATCAAAAAAGGCACAGTCGTCACCGAAGGTTTGCTCAATATGGTCGAGATGGCGTTCCGCTCCTACGATCCCTGCTTTGGATGCGCGACACATTCTCTCCCTGGACAAATGCCCATGGAAGTGACCATTAGAGACGCAGATGGTAAAAAAGTTCAAGTTTTGAAGCAGTATTGCTGAGTATAGGGCGCAGCAATGACAAAAACACTCATCATCGGACTAGGCAATCCCATTCTCGGCGACGACGGAATTGGCTGGGCGGCAGCAGATGCGCTCAAAGAAAAAGGAGTAAGAGGCGAAATCATTCGTCTCTCTCTGGGCGGATTAAGCCTAATGGAGCATATCAGCGGATATGAGCGCGTCATCTTGATTGATGCTATTCAGACTGGACAACATCCGATTGGCACCGTAAGAGTTTTTCCGCTAACTGATCTCCGCAACCCCTTCAGCGGACACTCCGCATCCGCCCATGACACAAGCTTGCTGACCGCGCTGGACACAGGCCGCCGATTGGATATTCCTCTGCCCACGAATAAAAACATCACCATCGTTGCCATCGAAGCCGAAAATGTATACGATTTTTCGGAAGATTTATCGCCATTTATAGCGGCGGCTGTGCCCGTCACTGTAGAAAAAGTATTGACATTGCTCTAGTTTTTTTGAGGTACCTGTTTTAGGCTATAGCGAATACTAAATTTGAACTTATCTTAGAAAGATACAATGATTAGAACCTGCTATTAGCATAGCACTGTCTCTTCAAGATGAATAGAAAGCAAAAAAGGTCACCCAAACGGGTGACCTTTTTCTATTTATTTACTAATTTATTTATGCAAGTTCAAAACGATCTGCGTTCATCACCTTATTCCAGGCTGCTACAAAATCATTTACAAACTTCGCTTTTGAATCATCCTGTGCATAGACTTCTGCTAAGGCGCGCAATTGAGAGTTTGATCCAAAAATGAGATCAACACGCGTACCTGTCCACTTGGCTTCACCCGTCACACGATCACGCCCTTCAAAAAGATCATCATTTTCTGAAGTTGCTTTCCATGTCGTGCCCATATCAACCAAACTCACGAAGAAATCATTCGTGAGTGCTTCAGTTTTCTTAGTGAAAACACCGTGCTGTGATTGCTCAAAATTCGCATTCAAGGCACGCATCCCACCAACCAGCACTGTCATTTCAGGAGCAGTCAAGGTCAGCAATTGCGCTTTATCAATCAGGAGCTCTTCTGCCGAAACACTGTATTTCCCTTTGGAATAATTACGGAAACCATCAGCAATAGGTTCGAGCACAGCAAATGAATTCACATCAGTTTCTTCCTGCCCTACATCTGTCCGCCCCGGAGTGAAGGGAACGGTCACATCGTGACCAGCATTCTTTGCCGCTTGCTCGATTGCGGAATTTCCACCGAGGACGATTAAGTCAGCGAGCGAAACTTTCTTATTAAAATCTTTCTGGATTTTTTCAAGCGCACCGAGTACCTTCGCCAATTTAGCTGGCTCATTGACAGCCCAACTTTTCTGCGGCTCAAGCCGGATGCGTGCCCCATTCGCCCCACCACGTTTATCTGAACCCCGGAAAGTGGATGCCGATGCCCAAGCAGTTGAAACCAACTGAGAAAGAGATAGTCCAGATTTGAGAATTTTTGCTTTGAGGGCATTAATATCTGCATCGTTAATTACTTCATAATCAAGAGCTGGAACCACATCTTGCCAGAGCATCTCTTCAGCAGGAACTTCGGCGCCAAGATAGAGCGCGCGTGGTCCCATATCACGGTGAGTTAATTTGAACCATGCGCGAGCAAAAGCATCAGCAAATTCATCAGGATTCGCAAGGAAACGACGTGAGATTTTTTCGTAAGCAGGATCAAATTTCAAAGAAAGGTCAGCCGTTGTCATCATTGGGCGATGTTTTTTCGTCGTATCATGTGCATCAACGACCATATCTTCATCATCAACATCTTTAGCAAGCCAAATATAAGCACCAGCAGGGCTTTTTAACAATTCCCACTCATATTTGAAGAGCACTTTCAAATAGCCTATATCCCAAGTGGTTGGATTTGGCTTCCAAGCCCCTTCTATACCGCTACCAATTGTATCGCCGCCTTTACCACTGCCAAAATTACTCTTCCACCCCAGCCCCATTTCTTCGATTCTCGCCGCTTCGGGTTCTGGACCAACCAGTGCAGCATCACCAGCACCATGTGATTTACCAAAGGTATGTCCACCTGCAACCAGAGCAACAGTTTCTTCGTCGTTCATTGCCATGCGGGCAAAAGTTTCTCGAACATCATGCCCTGAAGCCGCTGGGATAGGCTCTCCGTTGGGGCCTTCTGGATTCACATAAATCAAGCCCATTTGAACGGCAGCAAGTGGATCGTCAAGATCGCGTTCGCCTGAATAACGTTTGTCGTCAAGCCATTCTCTTTCTGCTCCCCAGTAAATATCTTCTTCTGGTTCCCAGATATCTTCGCGTCCACCAGCAAAGCCGAAGGTTTCAAATCCCATTGACTCAAGGGCACAATTCCCAGCGAGAATCATTAAATCTGCCCATGAAACTTTATTGCCATATTTTTGTTTGACGGGCCAAAGCAAACGACGCGCTTTATCTAGATTCACATTATCGGGCCAACTGTTGAGGGGGGCAAAGCGCTGATTGCCCGTTGCTCCACCGCCACGTCCATCGCCTGTGCGATAAGTGCCTGCACTATGCCAAGCCATACGAATGAAGAGGGGACCATAATGACCATAGTCGGCAGGCCACCAATCTTGTGAATCGGTCATCAAAGCAAACAGGTCTTCTTTCAGGGCAGATAAATCGAGTTTCTTGAATTCTTCTGCATAATTGAATTCCACACCCATTGGGTTGGGCATAGCACTATTCTGGTGAAGAATTTTTAGATTTAATTGATTTGGCCACCAGTCTTGGTTTGAGGTGCCACCGCTTCCCGCAGTGGGGTTGTGGTGTACGGGGCATTTACCTTCGTTGCTCATAGCTTTTCTCCTTAATTATTAGATAAAATTATATGTATTTTTATATATCCATTAAAAAGCTTGGACTATTTCATTATACAAGCTAGAATATAGAAAGAAAATATCAGTTGCCTATGTCATTCATAGCTTAAGCCTATAATAGACAGGAGTAGAAATATGGAAATTCATCAACTGGAGTATTTCATCGCAATTGTTGATACAGGGAGTTTTAGCAAAGCGGCAGAGCATTGCAACGTAGCCCAACCCTCTTTGAGCCAGCAAATCAAAAAATTAGAAACAGAAATTGGCCATCTCTTATTTGATCGCCTTGGTCGAAGGGTTGCCTTAACGAATGTTGGCGAGATGCTAATTCCAAAGGCACAAAGAATTCTGGATGAAATTCAGGGCATTAAAGTGACTATCCCCTCGGATGTTGAAGATGGTAAAGGCACCTTGGCTGTAGGGTTTATCCCTACAATTTCCCCCTTTATTCTGCCAAGTGTTATACGCCGATTTGGCCAAGATTTCCCACAAGCTTCTTTAGAAGTTCATGAAGATTTAACAGAAGATATTATTCGAAAACTTATCTCGGCTGAATTAGATGTGGGCATTACTAGCCTACCAATCAAAAACAAATTACTTCAAACGGAGGAATTATTGACAGAAACCCTCTTAGTAGCTTCGTCTTCAAAATACGATATTGCCAGTCGGGCATCTATTCAGGTAAAAGAATTGGATGATTTCCCCTTTATTGCTCTTAATGAAGTTCATTGTTTGGGCGAGCAGGTACAGTCATTTTGCTACCAAGAAGAAGTAGATTTGCGTATCGTTTGCCATACTTCTCAGCTTTCTACTGTGCATAAATGTATTGCGATGGGTTTAGGCATTTCTTTGGTGCCGCAGGCATTGGCCATCAACGACCCCATCGAGGGGATTTCTTACCGCGCAATAAGCGACTCGATTCCCCAACGTAAAATAGTTGCCACTACGCATATAAAAAGACATAGATCCTATTTAGCACAAGAATTTATAAAAATAGTGCGAGAAGAGTATCCGTCAAAGACAAATCTTTGAATGCGATTCTAGCTATTTCAATCTCAAGCTATCGAATACTCCCTTAAACTAACTTATCTTGGAGAAATATTATGATTAAAACAACACTCGGGCATATTCAACTTAATATAGATTCGCAGAATACGCCTTTCTATAAAGAGCTTTTTGCTTTTCTTGATTGGGAAACCCTGCACGATGCTGAAGGAGCACTTGGTGTTGGCTGTGCTGATTCCAGCTTATGGTTCATAGGCAATGCAAACGACGCCAAGAATGATTACGATGGTACAGGAATGAACCATTTGGGCTTACATGTGCAAAGCCAAGATGAAGTCGATCAGATGGTGGTGTATTTACGCGAAAAAAATATTCTTCCCCTCTTTGAAACACCACGACATCGCCCTGAGTTCAGCCAAGATGCCGACCATACCTATTATCAGGTCATGTTTGAAACACTGGATAAGATTCTTATCGAGGTTGTTTATATAGGCTTGCTTGAGAAAGAATAGAGGGCAACACTTTCAAGGCCTATCGGCGGTCAAAATTGATCACTCCGCATTTGCCTGTCCCCCCATCATTACCGAGGAATAACAAAAAAACTCCGACTAGTGGTCGGAGTTTTTTTATTCTAATATATCGTCATTAAGCCCTTAGTTCTCTGGTACAGAATTGAAGCCTTTGGAAATCAACCACACAGCCAGCACCATTTCCTGAAGGGCTAAGGGGAGTTGCATAGCAACACTTGTGGACGATAAAGGCCCGAAGACACCGAAGAGTCCCAACAAACCGGCAGTGAAATAAGAGATAAGGGACAGCAAACCCCAACCAGATAGCCAGCGTGGGACAAGCTTTGCTTGAAACAGAGCCGTATAAAACATCGCTGCACCTAAGCTGAAAACGATATTTAACATAGCACCGATTTCTTCTCCCTCAAATAAAGTAGTGGCGAAAAACTCAAGCAGAGCAGCATCCCCAGCCCCAAACTCGACGTACGCCCGACTGAGCGGCACCAGCAGCAACCAGCTAATCGTGATCAGGATATTGGTCGCTCCCTCAAGCGCGCCTCTGAATATCACATATCCCAATGCCAAAACTGGGTTGTGCTTCTTTAAGATAGGATACATCATCACTGGAACCATCACCAGTGCCAAACCCATAGTCAAGACAAAGAGAGCCGCGATAATGATCTGATTTTCATTGGCAGAGATTTGTAAGAGAGTGTTTTCGGCATTTCGGCTCAAATCTGAAAAGACCAGACTGAGAATACCTGAGAGCGTACCAATGATGTAGAGGATGCCAACAATAATGGCGGTCTTACGGTAGGTTTTATTTTGTGTATTCATTTTTTCTCCGTTGAAATTTGTATAAATCAATTTTCGGGGTCGTAGGCAAAGACTTCTTCCAAAGGAACTCCGAAGACATACGCGATTTTGAAAGCCAGTTCCAGCGAGGGGCTATATCTATCTTTTTCCATAGCAATGATGGTCTGTCGGGTAACGCCAGCCTTTTCAGCCAAATGCTGCTGTGTCATCTCATCATTGAAAAACCGCAGCTTGCGAATATTATTGCTGATCCGTTTTTTGCCCATCTCAGAATCCCTGCCGATATAGATAGAGCTTTGAAACGTCGGCAGATATTTGAGCCACAAGACCAGCCAAGATGAGCAGGGAGAACATTACCAAAGCAGGCTGGCCAAAGACCAGAGATAGCATGGCAAGAAAAATCCCGATGGAAGAAATAATATAAGCCACCCGAGTACCTTTCAAAGCAATCAACTTATCACGCTCATCTTCAATATCATCAATCTGCGGTTCTTCTCCACCAGTTTGCACCGATTGAACAATGGCCGATAAGATATGCGCCAGAATGGTGCCCACGATCGTCACCACAATTTGGAGAATGATTACGGTAAACCACAGCCGGAGCACTTTCTCAAACTCAAGCCCCCCCCCTTGGGCAAGCTCTAAGATGCGGACCAGAAAGAATCCTAAAATCAGGATCTGGCTGCAAAATGATACGATGATATTTTTTTCTTGATAGGTCATAATTTTCCTCTTGATGTATATAAGTTTTTACTATATGTAATTAATAACATCCATATAGTAATATATTTCTTACATTAAGTCAAGAGTTTTTTACTAAAAAAACTATACCAGTATCATTGTCGATATCTTGTGTTGAAAAAAGATGGGATTCATGCTGACCAACCACTCGCATCTAGAGTGCTTCACGACAGCTCTGGATATACAACGCGATTTTTGTTCAATTTTTTCAGAGTAAAATCAGGTTGCTTTTGCAGACAGATTACGCCATCGTTAAGCACATAAAGCATAAAAAAAAGCCAGATTTTAAAAATCTGGCTTTTTTTCTTTTTCTATCTTCTTCTAAAGATTACCCTCGTCCATACTTATAATAAGCCGCACAAGCCCCTTCTGTAGAAACCATCGTTGCGCCAAGCGGGTTTTCGGGGGTACATTCCTTCCCAAAAGCGGAGCAATCGTTCGGTTTCTTCAAGCCCTGCAAAATCTCACCCGCGATACAAAGCGGAGATTCATCGGTCTTAATCTCGCCGACATCAAAGCGTTTCTCGGCGTTAAAGGCATCATATTCAAGGCGCAACTCCCAGCCACTCATCGGGATTGTGCCAATGCCGCGCCATTTTCTATCACATTCTCTAAAAACTTTTTCTATTGCTTTTTGAGCAGCTTTATTGCCGTCAAAAGTGACCGCACGTGGATAGGAATTTTCTATATCCACCCGCCCAGCTTCGAGCTGCTTCACATTTGCTAAAATCCCCTGCACAATATCTAAGGGTTCAAATCCTGTAATTGCCATTGGAATATCATATTGTTTGGCAATTTCTGGGTACTCCCAATAACCCATCACTGCACAAACATGGCCTGCCAGCAAAAATCCCTGCACGCGGTTATGGGGTGAGCCTAATATCACATGCAAAGCCGGTGGCACACGCACATGTGAAACGATGATACTATAATTTTTCAAGCCCATCATTTCTGCGCTTAAAACGCTCATCACATTGGCGGGGGCAGTCGTCTCAAAACCGATGGCGAAGAAAACCACTTCTTTATCAGGATTTTCTTTGGCGATATTCACTGCATCTAGGGGAGAATAAATAACGCGTACATCTCCGCCATTAGCACGAATCGAAAAAAGGTCGTCCACAGAGCCAGGGACACGTAACATGTCGCCATAGGAACAAAAGATTACATCCGGTTTGGCGGCAATCGCTAAGGCGCGGTCAATCTGCTCGAGGGGCGTCACGCAAACCGGACATCCAGGTCCGTGCACCAATTCGATTTCATCCGGCAAAAGTTGGTCAATCCCGTGTCGCACAATAGCGTGAGTTTGCCCGCCGCAGATTTCCATCAGAGTCCAATCACGCGTCACGGTATTGGCAATTTCATCAATTACGCCGCGCACCAATTCTGCGTCTCTATATTCTGTAACGTATTTCATAAATCCGCCGATTTTCCAGAATAACCAATCCCTAATTCATCTTCCAAATCGACAATTTCTTTCAAGGCAGCGAGCGAAGCGAGCGCATCTTCTTCACTCAAAATGCTAATCGCAAAACCAACGTGAATAACCGTATAATCACCAATCTGCGCTTCTGGCACATATTCAAGGCAGGCTTCACGCACAATGCCGCCAAAATCCACTTTTGCCATTTTTAAGGCTTTACTATCGTCAATTTCGATAATTTTTCCGGGAACACCTAAGCACATAATTTTCTCCTATTTCAACTTCCAAGTCGCAATCGCTGCCTGCCCCAACGCCAACCCACCATCATTCGTGGGTACTTCTTTATGAATTAGAATTTCAAAATTTTCGTCTCGTAACGCACTCATCGCACGCCGCAAGAGATAGATATTCTGCCATACTCCACCGCTTAGGGCAACTGTATTTAATCCGCTTTTTTCACGCAGAGAGATACAAATATCAAGAACCATCTGAGCGATTCCCTTGTGGAATTTCGCAGAGATAACGGGGATGGGAATATCGTTTTCAACATCTTTTAAGAGAGATAAAATGCCGTGACGAACTTGAATTTCGGCTTGCTTGCCGCTAAAATCATATTGCCCAACTTCTTCATCTACTGCCAAAGCCTCGAATTCAATCGCTGCTTGGCCCTCGTAATTGACGTGCTGTTGTACCCCAGCCAAAGCCGCCGCCGCATCAAAAAAACGTCCCATGCTAGATGTCATTGGCGTATTGATTTTCTTCTCTAATTGCACGCGTAATGCCATCCGCTCTTCGGAGCATAGGTCTTGCATAGGCGGGAGATACTCCTCCCATTCAATGCCCAATTGCCAAAGCAATCCCAAGGCCGTGCGAGAGGGACGTTTTGTAGCCGCATCCCCACCCGCAAGCGGGAAATAGGGCAGATGCGCCACACGCTCGTAGCCTTCATAATCGGCAATCAAAAATTCCCCACCCCAGATATTGCCATCATCGCCATAGCCCGTGCCATCGAAAGCAATACCAATTACTTTTTCGCTGCCATCTAATCCGTTTTCTGCCATAACCGAAGCGATATGGGCATGATGATGTTGAATGGGTTGCAAGTTTAATATTGAGGATTGAAGGTTTGCGCGTTCTAGAGCATAGCGAGTTGATAGGTAATTGGGATGCAAATCATAGGCAATAACTTCTGGTTCTACACGGAAGAGTTTTTCAAAATGCTCTATGCCTTGCTCAAAAGATTGTAGAGTCTCAAAATTAGACAAATCACCAATATGATGGCTCATAAAGGCATATTTTTGGTTAGTGAGACAAAAGGTGGTTTTCAGCTCTGCCCCTACTGCGAGGATTGGTGGAAGATCCCAAGGAAGTTTTACAGGGAAGGGGGCATAGCCGCGTGAACGACGAAGGGGATAGATTTCTTTTTCAAATACCCGAAAAACCGAATCATCACAACGCACATGAATATCTCTATTATGCATGAGAAAGGCATCGGCTAAAGAAGAAAGTCGTTTACGAGCATCTTCATTCGTGAAAGCAATCGGCTCTTCTGAGAGATTTGCGCTGGTCATTACAAGAGGGGGCAAGTTAAAAGTTAAAGGTTGAAGGTTTGCATCTGCAAAGAGGAGATAATGCAGTGGGGTGTAGGGGAGCATCACACCGATAGAATCTTGATTTGGGGCAACTTCTTTAGCGATGGGGGATTCTGGTTTTCGTTGGAGCAATACTATTGGACGTGAATTGGATTCTAATAATTCACATTCGGCATTGTTGAGAAAACAATGTTTTTCAACGGTTGCCAAATCGGGCATCATAAGAGCGAAGGGTTTGTCGACGCGGAGTTTTCTTTTGCGAAGTTCGCGCACGGCATCAGCGTTGGTCGCATCACAGGCGAGGTGGAAGCCACCGAGGCCTTTGATGGCAAGAATTTTGCCTTCGAGGAAGAGGTTTTGAGTTTTGAGAATTGCTTCATCTTCTGCAATATCCAGTTCCTGAACGGAGTGACCGATAGGGAGCGTAGACGAAGGACGGGCTCCATGAGAACCGCCCTTCGTCTGCGACTTCGCTATCGCTACGTCTCCGCTCAGAGACTGTTTCTTTTCTATTTCCAACCAAATATTAGGCCCACAATCCGCACACGCCACAGGTTGAGCATGAAAACGTCTATCTAGCGGGTCTTCATATTCTTTGGCACAGACTTCACACATCGGGAAGGGTGCCATTGTGGTTTCGGGGCGGTCGTAGGGGATATCTTTGATGATGGTGAAGCGAGGTCCGCAGTTGGTGCAGTTGATGAAGGGGTAACGATAACGATGGTCGGCGGGATCGAAGAGTTCACGCAGGCAATCTTTGCAAATGGTGAAATCGGGAGAGATAGGTTGGAATGCACCCTCCACAGCTTCGGAGTGGAGAATGTCGAATGAGCGGAACCCAGCCCAAATCATGGGCGTTGCGATGAAATCGTCTATTCTGGAGAGGGGCGGGGCTTCATCTTGGAGCGCGCGGGCAAAAGCATCTAGAGTATCTGCATCCCCATCTACTTCAATATCTACCCCCGCAGAGGTATTCTTTACCCAACCATTTAAAGCAAAACGAGTCGCTAATCCATAGACGAAGGGGCGAAATCCTACGCCCTGAACAACGCCGTTGATATGGATTTTGAGACCCGTTTTTTTGCTCATTTATTTATTGGCTTCGACTTCTGCGATAATCCAATTTATCCATTCATCTACGCCTTCACCTGTTGCGCAGGAAATCGGGAAAGTGACGAGTTCAGCATTGAGCACTTCGACACCTTTGCGGAAATATTCCATCTTAAAGGGGATATAGGGGAGGAGGTCAATTTTGTTAATGATAAGGGCTTCTACGCCTCTATACATGCCCGGATATTTATAGGGCTTGTCATCGCCTTCGGGGACGGATGCCACGAGAACGCTTTTATGCGTGCCAAGCACAAAATTTGCGGGGCAAACGAGATTGCCGACATTCTCGACGAGAAGGAGGTCGATTTTAGAGAAGTCGATTTCTTCCATCCCTTTTTGAAGCATGACGGCATCGAGATGACAATTTCCGCCGGTGTTGACTTGGACGGCAATATCTGCCCCAGCTTCGGCGGCGCGATCTGCGTCTATGCTGGTGGCGATATCTCCATCAATGACCGCAATGCGATAACGCTCAGCGAGTTTAGGCAAAGTCTGCTCGATGAGCGAGGTTTTGCCCGCGCCTGGGGATGCCATCAGATTGATGCCGAAAACGCCATGCTCATCTAGTTTGGCACGATTTTTCTCAGCGAGGGTTTCGTTTGCGCCGAGGATTTTCTCTACTATGGGGACTTTTTTTGTCATAGGAATTCCTTAGGAAGTACGCAATATTTTTTACGTTTCTATCTCAATTGAATCGATATTAAATTCATCGCCCTTCGTTACGCGCACTTTTGTGCTCTCGCATTTAGGGCAGACGAGTTCTTTATCTGTGGGGGTGTAAATATGTGTGCAGTCGATGCAAAACAATTCTACGGGAATACGCTCAAAATGCAAAGTTGCTTTATGTGCGATGGTGTTCTCGCTGAGAATATCCCAATGAAATTGGATAGAATCGTCAACCATTGAAGACCAATCGCCGAGGACTAAATAAATATCTGTCACCCTGCGCGCTTTATGCGTCTCGGCATGGCGCAGGGTGATTTTTAGAATGCTCTCGGTTACGGGTAATTCGTGCATATTGGGTATCAGTAGATCAGGGATCAGTAAATCGGGGATTAGTGAGCTACAGGTGAAAGTACTTTGGCAAAATCAGCAGGTAGAACGCCGGGGGAATCAATCTCTTTTTCGGCGTAGAATTGCTCAATCGCTTCTGTGAGAGATGCTTCATCTGCTGCAACGCCGGTGAGTGCATTTTCTAGCGTATTCAAATCAGTAGCGGGATAGAAGAAGAAATCGCCAGATATATGGACATCTTGTAGCACGCCATCTTCATTCACAGCCGTGACCATAATCAAACCACCGGGAGTCTTGAGCATATTCTGAATGACGTAAACGCCTTCTCGAATTTTGATTTGTCCGGGGTCGGGACGGCGACGGTCGTTGGCAAAGAGCCATTCATCGGTATACATCTCAGCGAGCAGACGGTCGGCTTCTGCCAAGAGTTCGGCATCCACTTCTGTTTTGATGGGCAAATCGCCTAAGATGGGTTCATAGCGTTTGACCAATGATGCAGCGAGTTCGGCGTTGGTAGGCTTCTTTCCCGTTTCACGCAAAATTGTACTCAAATTCTCTTGCAAAGTCTTGAAAACTTTATCACGGAATTTCTCATTTGGCACACGCAGGGTTTTGACCATCATCTCGTAATTGAAATCGACGATGAAGTTGCCGACTAAAATCGTCATGCCGTTGATTTCAGCCGCGCCATTTCCTGATACTTTGCGCTGATTGGCGATAATATCGTTGACTGGCTTATATTCCGCATCAACGCCAAATTCTTTATAGGTATCGACAACGGGTTGCAAGAACTTGCGATAAAAGGCATCCTTTTTTGCGGGAACTTCGGGATGGTTGCTGCGAATCACCATTTGATAGAATAATTGATCTCCATCCAAGTAGACCGATCCACCGCCGACTTCACGGCGGATGACGGGGATGTCGTTTGCGTTGGCAAATTCCAAATCGAGGACTTGTTGAGCATCCTGATGAAAACCGATACAAATATAGGGGGTTGCAGGGCGCAAAATGAAGAGAGCTTCACGTCCCAAATAAGCTGCTGCGTGATATAAGGCTTGGCTATGTTCCCAAGAAACTGCGTCTAAAAAATAATAATCCATGATGTTTTTTCCTTGTTTTTAAAGTAGCGGCGGCTGAGTAGAATGACAGCACTATCGTCATTCGTATCGAAGCCAGAGCGGGTTGCTCAAAAGAGACATTTTTTTACAAATCCGCTTTGGTTTCGATACGGCGATAGAGCCGCCTACTCAACCGCCGCTACCGTAATTATAGTTACTCTTTCATCAAGCCCCAAGAACGCAGCACAGCTTCGGCGTGATCTAGGATTTCGGGCATGACTTCTTTAATTCCATCGCTGAGTTCTACGCCGACAGAAAGGTCAATGGGTTGTGCGCCGACCATGTGTAAATTTTCGGGGAATTTTTCGCGAAATTTTGCCAATCCCAGCACTTCTTGAAAAAGGATTTGATGGTCGGACATTTTGACCCCAGTATAAAGCGGGATTTCGTCACTTTTTAGCTCGATGACCGTTCCCGGCTCTTTGCTGGCGTTGATTGCATCTAGCACGAGCAAATGACTCGCTTCTTCCACCCAGGGCAAAAGGTTCAGCCCCAGCACGCCCCCGTCAATAAATTCCAAGTCGTCTACCACTAAATCTCGAAGGCGTTCTTCCAATGCTTGCATGGCGAAAACCCCCATTCCTTCGTCGTTGTTGAGTGTGTTGCCAAGTCCAAATACGATTTTGCGAGTAGCTTCCATTTATCTCTCCTGATTGCGTTATTTTACCACTTTGCCTTAATTTGCATGTCATTGCGAGCCGTTTTTGCGAAGCAATCTCCCCAACTATCTTGGGGATTGCCACGCCGATAAAGCTGGCTCGCAATGACATGATTGAGTTGTTTAAGTGGGATGAAAAACCGCTACGCTCTTGTCCTTAGCTTGCGTGGCTTCGGTCAATATTTTCTTGGCAAAGACGTTTTTCTGCTCACGCCGCTAAGATGCTGGGGTGAGGCACTCAAGCCCAAATCAAGGGCGAAGCGGTTTCATATCCATAAGAAGACCCGAAAGGTTTCAATTTCACCATAATAAAATCATAATCTATGCTTTCAAAGTCATCTTATAAAAAATGCGCTCTGATGAAACCTTTCGGGTCTCTGAAAAACAAAAAACACCGAGCGTTTCTGGGAAAAAAGATTATCAAAAACACTCGGTGTCTTGGTTGAGAAAACTTAATTAACTAACGCAAACATTCATCCCGGTGGCAACTTCGCCGAGGTCTTCGCCATTGGCATCGACCATGTGGATGGCGCAAGCCATGCAGGGGTCGAAGGAGTGGATGGTGCGCAGGATTTCGAGGGGCCACTCAGGTTTTGCGAGCGGCGTGCCGACCAGCGACATTTCATACGCGCCAGCCTGCTCGATGTGATCGCGCGGGGAGGCGTTCCAAGTGGTGGGAACGACCATCTGGTAATTGTCGATTTGCTGGTCTTTGATGACAACCCAGTGACCGAGTGCGCCGCGAGGAGCTTCCATATAGCCGAAGCCTTTTGCTTCTTTGGGCCAAGTGTTGGGTTCCCATTTGGTGTCATTGAAAGTGCGAGTATCGCCTTCTTGGATGGTTGCGATGAGTTCGTTATAGGTCTCCAACATATAGTCGGCAAAGACTTTGGTCTCAAGTGCGCGAGAGGCTGTGCGCCCAAGTGTGGAGAAGAGGGCTTCTACAGGTGCGCCGAGCGTGGTGAGGGTGTAATCGACCAATTCTTTGGTTTGAGCGTGACCTTTGGCATACATGACGAGCATACGAGCCAAGGGACCGACTTCCATCGGGGCATCGTTCCAGCGGGGAGCCTTGAGCCAAGAATATTTTTGCTCAACTTCAAGGTGCTCGTAAGGAGGTTGCGGACCGGTAAAGTTGAATTTAGTCTCGCCTTCCCAAGGATGCAAACCTTTTTGGTCGCCTACGCTCTGCTCGTACCATGAGTGCGCCACGAATTCTTTCATCTTATCGAAATCATTCGGGTCGGGTTCGATGATATTGCTCAGGTCGCGGTTCATGATAACGGCGCGCGGCACCAAGAATTTCGAGGTATCGCGATTGTCGGTTCCTGGGAACTCGCCCCAGGTGAGGAAATTGCCGAGTCCTTCGCCAATTCCCGCGTAATCCAGATAATAGGGCGCAATCGCCAACAAATCGGGGATGTAGACTTGATCCACAAATTCAATCATGCGGTCAATGGAATCTTTGATGATGCCCAAGCGTTCTGAGTTAAGGGCAGCGTCAGAGTTCAAATCAATGGGGAAAGGCACGCCGCCAACCACAAAGTTGGGATGCGGATTCTTGCCACCAAAGATGGTGTGGATTTTGGTGAAGGTGCGTTGTGCGTCGAGGGCTTCGAGATAATGCGCCACACCCAAAAGATTGATTTCAGGCGGGAGTTTATAGGCGGGGTGTCCCCAATACGCATTTGCGAAAATAGAGAGTTGTCCGCTATCAACGATGCCTTGAACTTTTTTCTGCACATCGGCGAAATAGCCGGGGGATGAATTGCCCCATTTCGAGATGGATTGCTGAATGCGGGAGGTTTCCTTGGGGTCAGCTTGGAGGGCGTTAACAACATCTACCCAATCCAAAGCGTGGAGGTGATAAAAGTGCATCACATGATCGTGAACATATTGCTGGGCAATCATCAGGTTGCGGATTAGATTCGCGGCCTTGGGGATTTGAATATCCAGCGCATCTTCAACGGCACGAATCGATGCGAAGGAATGGACTGTGGTGCAGACACCGCAAGTACGTTGGGTGAAAGCCCAAGCATCACGCGGGTCGCGCCCTTTTAGGATCATTTCAATACCGCGCACCATCGTACCGGATGAATATGCGTCTGTGATTTTGCCATCGTCACCTACAGCGGCTTCAATACGCAAATGACCTTCGATACGGGTAATTGGATCTACTACAATTCTTTCTACCATAATTTATAAGCCTCCTACTCTTCTTCTATCAGTGCATCAGCGACCATTTGAGATAGACCTGTGACTTTCCAGTCTAGATCGAAATGTCCTACACCGTCTACATACTGGAGACGACAGTTAGAACAAGACATGGCTACTGTTTTTGCGCCGACTTTATTAACTTGATCGATTTTCAATTCAAAGGATTTGAATCGGATTGGGTCGGCGTCTTTGATTGCAATCACGCCACCGCCACCGCCACAACATATCGCTTGCTCCTGATTCGGAGTCATTTCTTTGAAGGATTCGGGGGCAAGCAAGTTGAGAATTTCGCGCGGCTCTTTGATATGCCCGCCCTTGCGTTGAATCTTGCAAGCATCATGGAAGGTAATCGTGCCAGCATCCAGTTCATCGTAGAAGCCGGGTTTAAGGTTAAGACGACCTGCGCCGACCAACTCACCGAGCACACCAGTAATATGGGTAATCTCAAAATTATTGGCTTCGGGCAACATGTGCGCCGCGTGCCAGCGGAGGGCATCGTAAGCATGACCACATTCGGTGACGACAATCCGTTTTACGCCGAGTTCTTTGGCACCATCCAGCAGGGTTTTCAGGAATTGCTTGGTATGTTCTTCACTGCCTTCATAGAAACCGAAGTTGACGACTTCACGGGCTGTGGAGCTGACTGTCCAATTTTCACCGGCTGCGTTGAGAATTTGGGCGATGGCGGCGATATTGGTCGGGAATTTCATGACTTCAATCGAGGAGAAGATGACGAGCGTATCTGCACCTTCTACATCAATGGGGATATCAACTTCCCAATCGTCTTCGACCCATTCAAGGCGGTCTTCCCAAACTTCGTCGGTCATGCCGAGCGGGCTGCCTTCGTCGAGTTGCAGTTGGACGGCTTTGGCGAGGTCTTCTGGCACAAATCCGCCAGCGGCTAAACCAGAGCGGACACCAGCGAGAAGAGAGCCGAGATCAATGCCCATCGGGCAAGCAATCGAGCATTTATTGCAGACGGTGCAGGCTTGATAGTTGAGGTCGCTCCAATGATTCAGGTCTGCATCGGTGATCTTTTTATCGATACCAAGTGCGAGCTTGATTTTGCCGGAAAATGTAAATTGCTGCTCATAAGCTCTTCGGAGCAACTCAACTTTCCAGACAGGGGCGTATTCGGGATTGCCGGTCGCCGTGTAAAAATGGCAGGCATCCGCACAAATTCCACAACGGGTGCAAGCTTCGAGTTGCGAGGCAACCCATCCACCTGTATCTTTGACAAAGGTGTTCATTGCATCTTGCGTTGTCATGGTTTCACCCCCCGTTTTCCAAATTCTTGTCCATGAATGGTGCGGGAGAAGAAATAAAACATAAAGTGTGAGATTCGGCTAAAGGGAATCCAGATTAGCAAAACACTTACGGATAAAACGTGTAAGCCAAAGATTTTCTCGTAGGGGAGAAAAAGGTGATGTGTCATCAGGTAGCCGGTGATCATAGGCAGGAAAACGAAAAGCCAATTTAACCATTCGGGTAAACCACTGATGAGTTTTAGGACGGGATTGGTGAGGCGATGAATGAGGAGGGCGATCATAGCGACTATGCCAGCGGTTGCCATCCAATCGACGATGGGGAGGGGGATAGTTGCCCAGCCAAAACCGAGCAGGCTTTTGAAAACGAGCATATGTGGTGCACCAAAAAAGACGATCGTGAAAAGCGAAAGGTGAAATAAGCCCCCAGCCAAATAAATGACCGGATTTTTGCTGAAAGTATTCTTCACCCAAGGGATGAAGGGCCAAATCAGCAAGCCTTTTAGATAGCTTTGAGTGACACCAGTTGCTTTACTTCCCATCGGCGGGATATTGTCTTTCGACCAGCCAAGCATGAGCACGCGCACCAATCTATATAGCATCCCTGCTACAAAGATGAGCAACGCGGCTTGGAAAAAAGGTCCGCGTATAAAGGTAGGATTTTGCATCATAGCATTCTCCTATTCTTCTTTTTCATTGGCTTGCTTTTTCTTCGCTTTATTGGCAGCACCAGCGGCTACGCCAGCGACAACTCCGGCTGCGGCTGCTGCGCCAACGGCAGTCGCGTTCGGGCGATTAATCGGAGCAGAAAGACCTTGATAGAATCCGGGGCCATCCCAAAAATCAGGTTCGGAGCAGCCCAAACAAGGGTGATTCGACTGGACGGGGAATGAGAGACCAGAATCCCAGCGAATGGAAGCGCAGGCATTGTAAGTGGTTGGTCCTTTGCATCCTAATTTGAATAAGCACCAGCCCTCGCGTGCGCCTTCATCATCAAATGTGAGTGCAAATTTGCCTGCTTCGTAAAAGGGGCGACGCAGACAGCGGTCGTGGACGGTTTTTCCATAGAAAGCCATCGGGCGATTCAGTTTATCTAATTCAGGGAGTACGCCAAAAAGGGCGAAGTGGGTGATGACACCGACAATCGCTTCTGGGATGGGAGGACAACCGGGCAAGTTGACAACTGCTTTGTCTTTAACCAAATCTAAAACGCTTGCGGCGTTGGTTGGATTTGGTTTTGCCTTGGGTAGTCCACCGAAAGCAGCGCAGTTACCGATAGCGATAATCGCGGCAGCACCAGCTGCGGCTTCTTCCAAAATCATTTCTGCGGTACGACCACCAACTGTGCAATAGGCGGCATGTTCACCTGTCGGGATAGAGCCTTCGACGACCAAAATATATTGACCGGCGTATTTTTCCATCGCCTGCTGTTTGGCTTCTTCAACTTGGAAGCCAGCAGCAGCCGAGAGTGCCTCGTGATGTTCGATGGTGAGTGTGTTTAGTACCAAATTCCCCAAAGTGGGGGCATTGGCGCGAGTGAGCGATTCGCTACATCCTGTGCAATCCTGAAATTCGAGCCAAATTACAGGGAGACGAGGTTGTGTTTCCATCGCTTTGGCAATTCTCTCAACAGATTTAGCTTCTGTGACATCTAATGAACTGGGCAATCCACTTTTTTCAAGTGGAGGCATGGATGTCATACCCATCGCTCCAGCCATCACACCACAGAGTTTGAGAAAATCACGCCGAGAAACGCCTTCTTTTTGTAGGCTATCGTATACACTTTCTTCTGGCATTTTTGTTCCTCCTCAATAATACTTAAGAATTCTCAATAATAATTAGTTCGCTGGTTGAGTAGAATGACAGTTTTATCGTCATTCGTATCGAAACCAAGAACAGGTTCAGCAAGAGCCGCTCCGCCTTGATTTCGATACGCCCCTCTAAAAAAGTTCGGGGCTACTCAATCAGCGGCTACGCTATTTAATCGCAAGAAATATCGTCTTCTTGCAATTTTTGTCTATAGGCTTCGAGACCTTCTGCACCTGTCACCAAACTGCCTTTTTCACCTTCCCAATCGGTGGGTTGTAATTCCGCAATCCAACCTTCACCATAAGGATCGCTGACAGCCAGATTTGGATCTGAGGCTAATTTGTCGTTGCCGCGCAATAAAGTGCCTGTTACGGGAGCGGGAACGGGACCAACAAATTTGCTGCTCTCGACAGTTGCCAAGCTCTTGCGTTGGGGAATCTCTTTGCCGATTCGTTTCTTTTTAATCGTGACCCCAGCTAGGTTGCCGCCAGCCAACTTGGTTGCGACCACCGTCATCCCAACGCGGACTGTGCCGTCTTCCATTGGCTTCGCCCAAACGTGCTTTTTGATATAGTAGAAAAGGTCTTCTGGTAAATTACATCCGTTAATTTCTGCCATTTTTTCTCCTTGTGCCCCCTCTAACTCCCCCCTCAGGAGGGAGAATTTGCTCCTTCCCCCCTTTGGGGAAAGGCTGGGATGGGGGCTAGAAAGTCAGTACTGTTTGACAATCTTCAGCTTCCTGCCACATCCATGCACCGCCGACCATTTTCACGTCGTCGATCAGGTCTGTTGCGGGGTCAATATCGTGCAATTCGGTGGAAGCTGTGCAAGCTACAAATTTAACGCCTGCATCGAGTGCATCTGCAATGAATTCGCTGACTGGCTTCCCGCCATCTTTGGGATATACATTCTCGGCAACACCTTTTTTGAGCAACATCGTGCCGTCAATGGTGAAGAACATGGTTACGTCATATTCCATCGCCGCGCCTAAGGTCGCGAAGAAAAACGGGGTCGCGCATCGGCGGGGATCTTCGGGCCCGCTGGTCATAATGAGCATTACTTTTTCGTCATCCATAAATACATCTCCTTGATTTTTTTTGTAGTGATAAAACCTCCAGTTCCTGAGCGGAAGGCGGCTGCACTTGAGCCTATAGACGAAGGGCGATTTCTCTGAAGCCGCTCTTCGTCTGCGCTCCGTTATCACTACGCTCCGCTCAGAGACTGTAGGTTAAAAATTCAACACAATCGCATCTTTGCTGGCGAACTCCAAAAAGGCAGCCGCACCGGCAACTTCAACGCCGTCGATTAGGTCTTCCAATTTGATGCCCATCACGTCCATAGACATTTGACAAGCAATTAGACGAACATCAAACTCTACAGCCATATCGAGCAATTCGCTGAGTTTGGCAGTATTTGCTTTTTTCATCCAACCATTCATCATGCCAGTTGCGACTGCGGTCATGCCGGGTAACATCCCGACGATATTTGGGACCGAAATACCGGGAACTGGCTGCGGCATAGCGGGATTTGCAATCGGCGAGACTTGCAATTTATCTGCCATACCTTTTTTAAGAATCTCCAAACCGTAAAAGGTGAAGAAAATCGCTGTTTCCATATCCATTGCTACCGCGGCTGTGCCGAGAATCAATGGGGGATAGGCTTCATCCATTGAACCGTGCCCTGCGATAATCGCTACTCGATTAGCTGTCATAAAACTTATCTCCTCATAAACAAAAAAGAGTCTAAGGAAAAAATAGACTCTTTTTTAAAAATTATTTCTTTTTAACGCAGAAAGTGAATACATCACCATCTTTTTCATGGCTGAGCATTTCGTGCCCGGTCTTGGCTGTCCACGCTTCCATATCAGGGATAGCACCCGGATCAGTGGCAAACATCTTCAATACCTGACCACTCTCCATCTTATCAATGGCTTTTTTGGTTTTCAAAATAGGCATCGGGCAAGATAAGCCTTTGCAATCCAGTTCTTGATCAAAACTCTGTGACATAAAACAACCTCCTCAAGGTTATGAGCTAATAATGCTCATCTCAGATATTTGTTTGAGACGAGTCATCAATCCAGCGCGTTCTGCGCTAATTTCTCCAAAAGTATCTGCCGTGCGTTGAAGCCAAGAAGCAAGTTGCTCTTGCCTATCACATACACGAATTTCACGTGCGGCTTGCTCTAGCAAATCGGGATTAATCTTATATTTCTTAGCCAACCCCCGCACTCGCTCACGTTCTTCTTCAGCATCAGGCGGTTCTGCATAAAACTGACCCGAAACTAAAGACGCGACCACTTCTCCTTCAACCATAATCCGCCCGTGTGCATATTGCAGCCCAGCATGGCAACTGAAAAACTCTGGTAATTCGCCAGGATGTTCGGCAACTTTTTTCCAGGAAGCAAAACAACTCTGCCTTCCCTCTGTGCTGCCTAAAATTAATTTACAAAAATCGCATGAATTGCTTATTCTCGTTAAAGGAGTTCCCTCTTTATCTGTAATCACTGAGCCAACATCCGCGATCTCGGCAAAAACATCTTGGATTGGCTGCATACAATGGAGCGGCAAAGCGTCAAAAAAATCTTCTGGAGCAATTTCTTCTCGCTCCCCCTTCCCTGAAATCAAGGCATCCACATCTGCTGGCGGAAAACGCCAATGATGACCAACTTTTATCCCCGTCAGGCGACCATCTTTCAGCATTCGATAGATCGTAGTGCGATCTACGTTGAGCAACTCTTGAACTTCTTTTGCGGTCAATAAATTAGGCATTTCAAATCCCATTCCATACTTATTTCGCGCAAGTGTACTATATAAAGTGCGTGCTTGCAATAGTTTGCATTACTTTG
>JABGQT010000063.1 GCA_018648685.1 Anaerolineae bacterium | reverse complement strand
CCTAAGGCTAAAAGAGCTACAAATAAAATTCGTCTGCGAACCGTTTGGGTGAGTTGCATATCTCTCCGTTTTCGTCTAAACTTTTGATAGGCTTAAGACTAAAGACTTAGGCCTAAGACTTTAGTCTTTATTTCTTAAGTGCTTTTCCGAATCCATAAAGCATTCGTTTGATCTCAACGCTGTCTTTTTCTAAATGAGAATATTCTTCTTGCGAAATATAACCAAGTTCGTGCGAAAGCAGTAAGAGGTATTCGACTTCACTAGTAGAGCCAGTTGCTATGTGGATAAAGCGTGCAAAATCAGTTTGTGTCTCTCTGCCCGCACCCTCTGCAATATTTGTTGGAACAGATGCCATAGCGCGTCGCAGTTGGCTTCTTAGCCCAAAACGTTCATCATCAGGAAACCTGGATGTGGCTTTATAGATTTTCAATGTCAGAGTATGAGCTTTTTGCCAAACTCGAATCTTTTTGAAATCTCTCATTGCTTTTCCTTATTAAAGTCTTACGTCTAAAGTCTTAGGTCTAAGAGGAATATCTTACTATGTTTTTCAATCAAAAGGCATATATTGGCATTAATTTAACGGGGGGCAGAGCTTTTACCTATACTGCGCTAGATGCAGATTTAAAGCTTCTGGCGCTGGCAGATGGCGACCTCGAAGATGTTCTCACCTTTATCGGGGGACAAGCCTCGGCTTTTGTGGCGGTTAATGCGCCAGCGAAACCGAATCAGGGATACGTGCGAGCGTTGCTCGAATCCAAAAGCCTGACCCCTGAGAAATCCCCCCTACGCGGCGCCGATATGCGTCTGGCAGAATATGAACTGCGCCAGCGCGGAATCAAGGTTGCCGCAACCCCAGCCCATCCCGATCATTGCCCCTCCTGGATGCGTTCCGGCTTTGCCCTCTACGAAAAGCTGACAAAGCTGGGATTTACCACATATCCCGCAGAAGATTCCACCCATCAGGTTTTAGAAACTCATCCCCAAGCGGCATTTATTGCGCTAACAGAGGGGTCTTTACTGCCCGCATCTGCGTTGGTGGGGCGTTTACAACGCCAAGCGATTTTATATGGCGAAGGGCTTCGAATTCGTGATCCGATGATCTTCTTCGAAGAGATCACGCGCTATAAACTGAAGCAAGGTATCTTGCCCCTGGATCAGATCTATGCCGCAAATCAACTCGATTCGCTGCTCGCTGCCTATACCGCTTGGCTGGTCTCAGAAAAGCCAAATGAAGTGATCTCTCTTGGCGACGAGGATGAGGGAAAAATCTATTTGCCAGTCAGCGTGTTGAAATTGAAATATTAAATTTCTCTCATAATCGTGTATAATTCTGCCATCGAAATCTCAAGAAAGCTATCATAGGTAAATTGATTATAGGGTAATTTAAAGAATTAAAAACACCGCCTTTTGCTACTTCGCAAAGACGGTGTTTTTTATGTAAAGTGAACATATTCCTTGGGAGGGACATATGTCAGAGCAAGAAAAAACATTTTTAGCACGCATTCGCAAGGTGGCTATTCCGCTGCCACTTGTTATTGTCATTGCACTTTTTTCAACAGCCTTAGGGGTTTATGCTGCCACCGGCACAACCGATTCGCCTGATACACCTGCAAATACAAATTCCTACACACTCAAAGATATCTACCAGCGTTTGGATGCGGGTACAACAGCTTCACAAAGCACCTTCACCGAGCCTGCTGCTGGCCCCGGCACAGGCACGATGCACACCCTGAACGACATCATGGGGATTTCACCAGCATTGGATGCGAGCGGGGCGACGACTGCTGAAGTAAAAGAAGGTCAAACCTTTTGGGGACTTACAGACGGTGAATGGGGCCTGCAAACCGGCACCTATGCATATGGAAAAATAGAAGAATATATCCCTTGCCGTAATGTATTTACATGTAGTTTTCAGATAAGCTGCAATGAAGGTGACCATCTAATCACAACCGGTTATAAAAGAATTGACTTTTTATTCGGGAACCTTCCGGGGCAAAGGCAATTTCTTAATGTATCTATTGACGAACATATTGATAGCGCATGGTTTTATATCCAATGCCTTCATTGTGATGAGCCAATGAAGGTGCTCGTTGATGCATTTGTAGTTTGCGAACCGATCAATTGACGAATATTGCCAGCTAATATAAAGAAATATTTCACGGGTAGATGGCTCACGATGCGCATTGAACTTTCATAACGTTCAGTCTTCTGCGGTCTGTGATCCAAATTAAGCTCAGCGGAGAACAAGCATGAAAACAAAACTCTCAACCATGTGGCAACACTTTACCAAGGCTTTGCCGCTGGTACTCATTGCCATGTTGCTGGCGGGGACAGTCGGTGTGATGGCCGCGACAGGAACAATTGATTCACCTGCTGCACCTGGGAGCACGAATTCTTATACGCTGGAAGATATCTATCAGCGTCTGGATGCGGGAACAGCAGCTTCGCAAAGCACTTTTACAGAACCTTCCGTTGCGCCGGGAACAGGCACGATGCATGATTTGAATGATATTTATAACGCTATCCCTGCTGAAGGGAGCGATCTCACCGGGGTGAATGGATCCTTAACGGTCAATATTGTTGATGGTATCTATCGATCAAAAACTGCCACGGCAAACGACTCAAATTTGAAAGCGGATAATATATACAGAGGAATTCCGATTTTTGGAGTTACAGGAACTCTTAATCCTTCTGGTATACCCAAAACAGGGCAAACTGTTGATCATGGCTTTCAAGACGATGGTTCTATGGAAATGGGGGTCGCCTGGCCAAATCCTCGTTTTACAGACAATGGTGATGGCACAGTAACAGATCATTTGACAAATTTAATTTGGTTGAAAGACGCTTGGTGTAAAGATGTTCCTGGGATTATAGGTTACAGTCCTCCTTTTTCGTGGTCACCGGCAATTACCTGGGCAAGCAAAGTGGAAGATGGTTACTGTGGACTAACTGATGGGTCTAATGCCTTTGATTGGCGTTTGCCAAATGTGCGAGAATTACAAAGTTTGGTTGATTATTCTCGTGTTAACCCTGCATTGCCGGCGGGGCATCCATTTATAAATGTTCACCCTGGGCCTGGGGGATATTGGTCAAGCACAACGAATGGAAATTTATCTACCTGGGCTTGGGCTGTTAGTTTTGACGAGGGTTTTGTAACAACGGCTGAAAAATATAATGCGTTTTTTTCAACCGCACGCCTCGTCTGGGCTGTCCGTGGCGGAAATTAATAAGGAGGAGTTATGCAAAATAAACTTTCAACCATGTGGAAAGACTTTATCAAAGCCCTGCCGCTGACGCTGCTGGTTGTTGTCGCTGCCTTATTCTTCGTTGGTGTTGCTCGTGCCGCCTCCGGTTATGTCGACCCCACAAATAAATGGGCCTGGGGCACCAATATAGGCTGGGTTAACTTCAGTCCCACACACGGAGGCGTCACTGTCTACGACGATCACCTCGAAGGCTATGCCTGGGCCGAAAACGTCGGCTGGATTCGTTTGGGTACCTATGAAGGCGGTGGCAGCCATACCTACGCCAACGATGCCGCCAATACCTACGGCGTCAACAACGATGGCACGGGCAATCTCTCCGGTTATGCCTGGGGCACCAATATCGGCTGGATCAACTTCAATCCGAGCCACAGTCAGGTAACCATAGACCCATCCACGGGCAGTTTCGATGGCTACGCCTGGGCCGAAAATATCGGCTGGATCCATTTCAAAAACACGGGCGCCAATGCCTATAACGTGGTTGTCAATTCCACGCTAAAAGTGCTTAATGGCGGTGTCAAAACCGGCGAGCAAGTCATCACAGATGGGAGTACCGTCTATGGTGCTTTTGACGATCTCACGGTTGAGTTCAGCAAAGATGTGAATAACCCGGTATTTAGCACTGATTCAGATGATGTCACCAATCCCGCTAACTACCTGTTGATCCAAAAAGGCATTGATGAAATTTACAACACAGTTAGTTGTGATGCAGGCTTGGCCGGTGATGACGTTCAAATTATAATGACCCCCAAAAACTAGACCACAGGCTAAGATAGAATATCTGAAACTT
>JABGQT010000145.1 GCA_018648685.1 Anaerolineae bacterium | reverse complement strand
TAGCAGACTACGCCGAAGATGCTGCTCAAGAGTCCTTCCTGCGCGCCTATAAAAATTTGCATCGCTACGATATCAATCGCTCTTTCCCGACCTGGCTGCTTTCCATTGCCGCACATTATTGTATCGATAAACTTAGGCGCAAAAAACTACCCACTTTTTCCCTCCACGATGATGAAGGCACCCCTCGGGAATATATCCCTGATACCTCGGCGATACACCCCGAAAAAGCCCTTCTCTACAACGACCAAAGCGCAGAGATGCAAGAGTTGCTCCAATCACTCAGTGAGATAGACCGAGCAGCGATCATCCTTCGTTATTGGCACGAAGCTTCAGAAGTTGAAATTGCCGAGAGTCTGAATATCTCGGTCTCTGCAGTCAAATCTCGCCTTTTCCGTGCCCGTCGTCAACTGGGCGAAGTTTGGCAAGCAGAAAGTGAAAAAACATCCCTAGGAGAAAGGATGCCTTATGGATCACCAGCATATTGAAAAGAAACTGCTCAATGATGAGCAACTGACCCCCGAAGAGAATCGCGCCCTGCGCAACCATCTTCCTAACTGTCCTATTTGCTCGGCACTTGTTGAAGCGAATCTCGCGCTGAAACATGTGACAATGGCCGCGCCCGCCCCAGGCTTTGCAAATCGCTTCACGACTCGTCTTGCGGGGCAGCGCAAAGCTCAAAAAAGAAGATATTTCTTTGGCGGTTTAATCCTATTTCTTAGCGGGGCGGGGGCTTTGCTTTGGTTGGCTTCTCCTCTGTTAACTGCCGCACTTTCCTCGCCCGCAGACATCTTGACAACCTGGGTTTCTTTTATTGTGGCTACCTTGTCTTTTATCCAAACCTTTAGCGAAGCTGGCAAAGTGGTCTTTCGCGTTGCGACAGGCTTTATCTCACCAACTACATGGGCATTTGCCTTGAGCCTCTTGAGTATTCTTGGCATGTTCATCCTTTCTTTTTCACAGAAATTGCTGGTGCAAAGGCAGCCAGTTTAACGAGCAGTGCATTAAACGGAAACAAGTAAAAATCACGAATGTACGAAAAGTAATCCCTCCAAAAAGGAGAATATAAATGAAAAGAAAAATACTCATATTCATCGTTGCCCTTAGCCTAATTCTCATCCCCACGCAATCTGTATCTGCAAATGGGCTGGAAGATGGCCCGGTTATTTTTGGCGGTTCTTATACGCTGGAAAGCGGCGAAAAACTAAATAACGATGTTGTCGTCTTTGGCGGCACAGTCATGATAGAAGAAGGTGCTGAAGTCTACGGCGATATTATTCTCTTTGGCGGAAGTCTGACGATCAACGGCGAAGTGACTGGTGAAGTCGCGCTTGTTGGTGGGGCTGCGATTTTGGGCGAAAATTCGCTCATTGATGGCAATCTCACCTTGGTCAGCGCATCTTTGCATCGTGCAGATGGCGCAGAAGTGACCGGCGAGATCTCCTATAATGCGGCAAATAATAATGCGAATGCGCCAACGATCCCTGCCATCCCTGGCCTGCCCGAAGTGCCTTTTGTGCAGCAAGAGCCGCTTATTCTTTTTGATAACCCTCTTTGGGTGGCTGGCAGCATTTTCGGACGTTCTTTTGCAATGGCTTTGTTGGCCATGCTCGTGGCTCTCTTTCTTGAAGAACCAACGCGCCGTGTGGCAGATGCCGTCACCTCGCAGCCAGCAGTAGCGGGGGGATTAGGTTTTCTGACCGTTGTTTTTGCCCCGGTTCTTGGATTGGTTTTATTGATCACGATCCTGCTTATTCCTGTTGGGATATTACTGATCTTGGCTCTTATGATTGCCCTGCTCTACGGATGGATCGCTCTCGGATTTGAAGTGGGTGCGCGTTTCACAAAAATGATCAATCAGGAATGGCAGCTACCGCTAAGCGCAGCCTTTGGCACCTGGCTGCTCACGATTATTTCTGCCTCCTTCGACTTGATCCCCTGCATCGGATGGCTGGTATCCTTCATCATCGCGACCATCGCCCTCGGCGGCGTGATCATTTCCCGCTTTGGTACCCAAGCAACTGCGCCTCCCGTTCCCGCAGTAGTAGATGAAAGCTCTCTTCCTCCAGTAGATGGAGAAGAAGAATAGTCTTCTTCCCCCTCCCGGCCTTCCCCCGAAGGGTGAAGGGACAAATTCTCCCCCCTTCGGAGGGAGATGTCCGAAGGACAGAGGGGGAAAATTGTCAAATAAACTCTAATTGCGTAACATCAGTTGTATAGAAACGAAAAGAGACTGGGTCTTACACTCAGTCTCTTTTATGTTTACTATTACCTTTTCCTATCTGATCTTCTTTCTCAGCTTCTGAATAGCTTCCTTGGCACTTTCCTGATTTCCGTATTGGATCCCCTTAGAAAAATAAAGATATTTCTGATAATTACTAAGCGCTGCTTTATATTCTTCTTTCTTCTCTAAAGCTTTTGCCAAATGATAGTAGGATGCCTCAATATCTGGTTCAAGGTGGATAGCCTGCATAAAATTAGCGATGGCATCATTTAAATTCCCCCAAGTGCTGTGCGTAAGGCCTCGATTGATATAAGCATCCGCAAAATTAGGCTCGATACGCAGCGCCTGATTAAAATTGGTGATCGCCTCTTTAAAATCCCCTTGATTATAGTATTCAATCCCTCGATGATTATAGGCCTCAGCATAATCTGACTTGATAAGGAGTGCCTCATCATAATCGTGAATTGCGCCTCGGATATCTCCGCGAGCGCCGCGTGCATTCCCTCTAAGGTAATAGGCTTCAGCAAGATCTGCTTTCATCTTAAGGGCTTGGCTGAAATCCTTGATTGCCTTTTCAAAATCACCTTGTCGGCTATAGGCAATGCCTCTTGCCATATGCGCTTGGGGAAAATTCGGCTGAAAACGAAGTGTTTGGTCAAAATCAGCAAGTGCACCTTCCAAGTCTCCTTCTTTTTCGCGCACCAACCCTCGCTGATAGTATGCAGTTGAAAATTTGGGCTGAATATGTAGTGCTTTAGAGAAAGAAATAATAGCTTCAGCAAAAATTTTATTCAACGCCAAGCTATAGCCTTCTTCAAATAATTTCTCAGCAAGAAGCTCCTTCTTTTTGACCGGACGCATCTTGTTAAATATCTTTTCTTGGTATGCTATTCTTTTTTCTGCAGAGCCGCTTAATGGATGAAGCAGAATATCACCTTCTTCTAGATTTAGGTGTTGCTCGCATAGCCTTTCAATATTCTCAGAAAAATTTTCTGTGCTAAGTTTTACCCCATCAAGTCCCTTTAAAAGCGACAGCTTTCCTGTCAGAGACTTTCTAATATTCTGAGCATTATGTTCAAATCCCTCTAAAAATAAGGGGATAATATGCCGCTTTTCTTCAATCGCTATTTCAATTATGCGATGTAGCCAGTTATCTTCTTTTCCTTCTAAGGAAGAAGGAGAAAGGATAACCAAAAAGTGCGCTCTTGCTCTAATATTTTCAAAGATATTTTTTTGGTAATGCTTTTCAGATGTGTTTTTTAAATCCAGAGAAGTATCATAGCCCCTTGATCTTAGGTGCTGATAAACTGCCAGCGCGGTATAAAAATTGCTGCGCCTATAGCTAATGAAAACAGTTTTATCAATATACCCCATATCTTTCTCCTGTGATTGATTTGGGTATAGCGATGATTATAATTTGTTTCAGTACTTGCTAATGTATAAATTTATTTTTTTTATATGTTTTTTTTCTTGCTAAGCTTTTATGCGTGGTTATTTTTCCTTATAAACCCTTTCATCCAAAATATATGCAAAAACCTCGCGTGGTAAATAATAACGACAAGGTAAATTTTCCCTGATCCTTTGGCGAATTTCTCGCGAAGCGATCTCCAGTAGTGGCGCGTTGACGAAACGGATTTTCTCTTTCAGCCCCTCTACCGCATCCCCAAGCATGGATGAGTTAATTGCATCGGCAGGGCGGCGCATCACACCGATCTCGTCGCAGGCAGCGACAAAATCAGCGGGGGAATGCCAGGAGTGCAGATTTCGCAGCGAATCTCCACCCATCAGATAAATGATTTCAGCACCCAAGTTTCTCTCACGGACGATCCGTACCGTATCCACAGAATAGTGCGGCCCGGGCCGCTCTGCTTCGATCAGCGATAGTTCAAAGCTGGAGTTATCAGCAATTGCTAACGAAAGCATTTTTTTTCTATGCGCTAATGTGGAAATTTTCCGATCCTGTTTGTGGGGTGGATCGGGGGTTAGCATCCAAAGCAAGCGGTCAAGATTCAGTTGCGTGTATACTTCACAAGCTAGTATGAGATGCCCAAGGTGGGGTGGATCAAATGTGCCGCCAAAAATGCCAATCCGTTCTTTTTTCATGGAAATAGTATACCTTTTTACGGGGTGTTTTTGTCCCATTTATATTTGTGGGTTTTGTCACAACCATTTGTGATATTGTTCACTTAATCTTTCAGCTTACATCAAGTATTCTCCTGCTTGTCAAAAAAAAGACGATAAGGAGAAATTTATGACAGAAATTCGCATTGATGCTTTGCTCCCCGCCGAGATGGCGCGTCGAGCCGAGTATGTCGGAGAACGCAAATCTGAAGCCCCCACGTTGCAAACTTTTGCTTTGTCTCTTATGGCAGGCGCCTTTATTGCCTTCGGCGCAGTTTTCGCTACCACCGTTGCGACCGGGGCATCGGGTGTCTTGACCTATGGCGTGACAAAATTATTAGTAGGATTAGTATTTTGCTTGGGATTGGTGCTCGTCATTGTTGGCGGGGCAGAACTCTTTACTGGAAATAACCTGATCGTGATGGCGTGGGCAGGCGGAAAAGTGAGCACAAAATCCCTTTTGCGAAACTGGGGCATTGTCTATGTAGGGAATTTTATCGGATCGCTCGTGACCGTAGGCTTGCTCTTTGCAAGTAAACAATATCTCTCAGCTGGTGGCGGGATCGGGCAAACCGCTCTCAGCATCGCCAACGCTAAAGTAGGCTTTGGTTTCTGGCAAGCTCTTTCTTTAGGCATTCTCTGCAATATTTTGGTTTGTCTTGCTGTTTGGCTGACCTTTAGTGCTCGTAGCACTGTAGACAAAATCGCCGCGATCATTTTCCCGATCACTGCCTTTGTCGCAGCAGGATTTGAACATAGCGTTGCGAATATGTACTTTATCCCCATAGGCTTGGCTATAAAAGATTTTGACCCAAGCTTTGCTGCCAGCACAGGATTGGATTTATCGGGTCTAACGTGGGGAGCTTTCTTCATCAACAATTTGCTCCCCGTTACTATAGGGAATATCCTCGGCGGTTCAATTTTTGTCGCTGCTATTTATTGGATGATATTTTTACGCCCTGATAAAAATTAATCTGTACTGCCTGTTTTTCAGAAAAACAATAAAGGAATATAAAATGAAAGCTTATGTTTTGATCTCAGCCCGAACTGGAGAAGCCCCCGCTGTTGTTCGTCAAATTGGACGAATTGAAGGCGTGGTGGAAGCACATATTACTTTTGGCCCTTATGATGCCGTTGCTGTTGTAGAAGCCGATGGTGCCAAAAATGTAGGGCATATTGTGCATAACGAAATTCAACCTATTCCAGGCATTTTAGATACACTGACTTGCTTGGCTGTTGATTAAAAATCCAGAATATCTATATGAATCCTTCCCCGTATATGTAGGGGATTATATAGTGTGGGTGACATCTGTTACTTCACGATGTTGTCTGACGATTGTATAATGAATGGGTGCAATACAACTATTGGTGTGTTGCGCCTATTTATGTTCCCACCTGTCTTATAGGAGAAAAAATGACTGCAAAACTGATTGATGGCAAGGCCGTCGCCAAACAAGTCCGAGAAGAAGTAAAAGAAAAAGTTGCCAAACGCGTTGCTGCTGGAAAACCCAAACCTGGCTTGGCAACAGTTCTTGTAGGATCAGATCCAGCCTCTGAAGTTTATGTCGGGATGAAGAAACGTATGTGTGAAAGGCTAGGGATGGAATCATTCTCCCACACCTTACCCGCAGATGCCAGCCAGAAAGAAGTTGTAAGTATGGTTGAGAAACTGAATGCTGATCCTGCTGTGAACGGAATTCTTGTACAGTTACCTTTGCCTGATCATCTGGATGAGGAGAAGGTTTTACAGGCAATTGATATCACGAAAGATATTGATGGTTTCCATCCCATTAATATTGGGCGTTTGGCTCAAAAAGGCCGAGAATCGCTGTTTGTTCCTTGTACTCCAGACGGATGCCTTTATTTGCTTGACTCTGTTGGCGCAGAACTTGAAGGAGCTAATGCAGTTGTTTTGGGTCGTTCTAATATCGTTGGTATGCCAATGGCCTTGTTACTTGTCAAACGCAATGCTACTGTGACGATATGCCATTCTCGTACTAAAAACCTTCCTGAAATTTGCGCAGAAGCAGATATCTTGATCGCTGCGGTTGGGCGTGCTGAAATGGTCAAAAAAGAATGGGTTAAACCAGGTGCTGTGGTCATTGATGTGGGAACACACCGTATTGATGACGATACTAAAGAAAAGGGATACTACCTGACCGGTGATGTAGCTTTTGATGAAGTTAGCGAAGTTGCTGATGCAGTTTCCCCATCACCAGGCGGCGTTGGTCCGATGACCATTGCAATGTTGATGCGCAATACACTCCGCGCAGCCGAAATTCAGCAAGACTAAAAAAATACTATAAATAAAAAAATCCCCATCAAGTCGAGAAGATTTGATGGGGATTTTCTTTTCTCCTTGAGATTATTCAATCTTTAGTTTTACGTCAATATCCACACCCAGCTCATCTCCTAAATCTTCCAGTTCTTCCCGTAATTCAGGGAGAGATAGCTCTGGCGGGGCTTGTACGACAGCGTTCATGGAGAAAAGTGGTGCACCAGAAAGAGGGGCTTTGCTGACATGCGTTTCCACATCTTCCACCTGCACTTGTTCTTCTGCGAGGTGTTCTGTTACAGCATGGACAATGCCCTCATGGTCAGCACCCCATACATGAACTTCGTAAGGGACAAATCCTTGGAATTTTTCGAGCCGAGCAAGACTGGTTTCACGAGTGAATACATCCAGTCCTTTTTCCTTGAACGCTTCAAGGGTTTGGCTGCATTCCCTATACTGTTCTTTAGGGAGAGAGATAAGCATCATCATCGCAAATTCTCCACCAAGTCGCATCATGCGGCTTTCTATAATGCTGGCCTGGCTTTCGAGAATGGTTTCTGTGACCTCGGCGACAAGCCCACGTTTATCGGGGCCTACGATGGTTACGACCAGATGTGTTTTTTGCATGATTTTCTCCTATTTATATTCCACAGGGCATTATTTTCTCCCATTGTAGCATGACATATAAATAATGATGATTCAAAAACGCAAAGGCCTGAACAGGTGTATACTTTGCCTCCATCGAAGGAGATTATCTTTATGAATACTGGCTTTCTCTATGCTCTCGCAACTTATATTCTCTGGGGACTTTTTCCCATTTATTGGAAACAACTCCAACATATTTCAGCAGATCAGGTATTAGGGCATCGTGTGATCTGGTCTTTTATTATGCTGGCTGTGGTTATTCTGCTCTCTGGTAAGAAAGATGAGTTTCGGGTGAAACTTAATGCACAAACTTTCAAGGCGCATGGCTGGGCATCTCTTTTGCTTGGCGTCAATTGGCTGACTTATGTTTGGGCTGTGAATACGGGTTATATTGTTGAGAGTAGCCTAGGATATTTTATCAATCCACTTTTCAGTGTCTTTTTAGGAATGGTCTTCCTAAAGGAAAAATTGCGCCCACTTCAATGGGTGCCAATTACTTTGGCAGGAATTGGGGTTCTTTACCTTAGCATCGTTTATGGTCGCCTACCGTGGATTGCACTTTTGCTCGCCTTCTCCTTTGGTATTTATGGCTTGCTGAAGAAGAAATCTACGCTTGGTTCGCTCTATGGGCTTACGCTTGAAACAGGCATTATATTCCTGCCTGCTTTGGGCTATTTACTCTATCTCTCTTCGCAGGGGAATAATGTTTTTGCTCATGCGAATCCCCAAACCAGCCTTTATTTGATAGGGGCTGGCGCTGTAACGGCAATTCCCTTACTTTTATTTGCGAAAGCAGCTCAACGTATTCCTCTTACCATGATTGGGCTGATGCAGTATATTGCCCCGACAGGGCAACTGCTAATTGGTATTCTGCTTTATAACGAAGAATTTACAGCATCTCAAGCCATCGGTTTTGGAATTATCTGGACAGCTTTAATACTATTTTGGGCTGAGAGTTGGCTTGTTAGCCGTAAGAATTCTTTGACCAATTCTGTGTAGTAAAACAGAGAAAACATATAATACTCAAGTATAATTTCTCCTAACTGATAGCGGTGTTTCATACAACAAGATGAGGTGTTTATGTCCAAGAAAAAAGGTGTGATTGCTATTTTAACAGGTGGGGGAGATGTTCCCGGACTTAACCCGGCTATTCGAGCGGTGACGATTCGGGCCTTGCGTGAAGGGTACAAAGTTATTGGTATTCGTCGTGGCTGGGCAGGAATGGTCGAAATTATACGTGACAAGAAAGCGGATAATAGTGGCAATTATCAGATTCTGACAACAGAAGTTGTTAATCGAGCAGGGCGCACTGGTGGGACATTCTTGCATTCCTCGCGTACAAAACCCAGCCACGTAAAAAAAGCTGCTGTGCCGAAGCATCTTCAAGAAAAATATACAGAAGAAGTAAACGACCTTACCGAAGAAGTGCTTAAGAATATTGATTTTCTCGGTGTAGATTATCTAATCCCTATTGGTGGTGACGATACCCTAAGTTATGGTGTGCGCCTATACCAAGAGGGTGTCAAGGTCGTAGCCATTCCCAAAACTATGGATAACGATGTCCCCGGGACGGATTATTGCATTGGTTTTAGCACTTGCGTAACACGAACGATTGGGCTAACGAATAATTTGCGCACTGTTGCTGGCTCGCATGAACGCTTTCTGATTTTAGAAGTCTTTGGGCGTTACGCAGGCTTTTCTGCATTGCTCCCAGCGATGGCTGGTGCTGCCAACCGAGTAGTGATTCCCGAATATCGTTTCAATGTTGAAAAGCTGACCAAACTCTTATCTGAAGACCGGATGCAAAACCCAAGTCGTTATTCGGTTGCGCTTATTTCTGAAGGTGCAATGTTTGAAGGCGGAGATATGGTCTTCAAAGACAGAACAACCGATGCTTATGGGCATGCAAAACTAGGCGGCATAGGCGATCTGGTTTCAGAAGAGTTAAAAAGACATTCTCCTAAATATAATCAAGGGAAAACAATCAGCGTCGTTCACCAAAAACTGGGCTATATGGTGCGTGGCGGAGACCCAGATGCAATCGATTCAGTTGTGCCAATGGCTTTCGGCAATCTAGCATTAGACCTGATCCTAAAAGGGCTTCACGGTCGTTTAGTGGTGCTAAAAAATGGACGCTATGACAATGTGCCGGTTGATATCGTTACCAGCACAAACAAGGTCGTAGACGTGAAACAATTTTATAATATAGATCGCTATAGACCAAACTACGAAAGCTTCGAGATGAAGCCTTTATTGATTATGACCAGCGAATTGTAAAAAATCTTAAAAAAGAGAAAAATATGAGTGGATTAATTGTTGACCGAGCGACCGCCACAGCATGGCAAAAGAAACACGATGCTCATGCCCCAAAAGTGGGCGACACCGCTCCTGATTTTAGCTTGCTCGATGCTAATGGGCAGAATCCCCTGCGCCTCTCAGATTACCGCCAAAAAAAGCCCGTTGCCCTGATATTTGGCAGCTTCACCTGACCGCCCTACGTTAAAGGGACTGTAAGTCTCACAGACATTTATGCTAAATATCACGAGCAGGTGAAATTCATCCCCATCTACATCCGTGAAGCACATCCTGTGGACGGATGGTGGTTTGGTGGAAATATTTTCACAAAAAAGTTAATGAAGACTTTTGCGCCCAAAGTGGCAATGGATGTTCACGACCCGCAAACAATCGAGCAACGGAGGCAAGTTGCGGGCACGTGCGAGACATCCCTATCCTATGGCGTGCGCACTTATATTGATGAGATGGATGATGCCGTCAACATAGCCTATGCTGGCTGGCCTACTCGTTTATATTTGATAGATACCGAAGGTGTTGTCATCTACGCTGCTGGACTGGGACCCTACAATTTCCATCCATCCAAACTAGAAAAAGCAATCGAGAATTTTCTCTAATGCACGAACTCCCCGTAACAGAAAGCATTCTTGATATTACCCTGCGCCATGCGAAAACGCATAATGCGACCAAAGTAACCGATATTTACCTCGTCATCGGCGATTGGTCTTCTATCATTGATGATTCTGTCCAGTTCCATTGGGATATTTTGAGCGAGAACACAATTGCACAGGCTGCGACGCTACATTTTGAACGTATCTCTATAGAGCTGTTTTGCCTCGATTGCTCACACACCTACACGCCCACCGATAGAGAACTCGTTTGCCCAAAATGCGAAAGCAGCCGTATAAAAGTGGTAAAGGGTGACGAGTTCAATATTGATTCGATTGAAATCGAGAATTAGAGAATAGTGAGCAGTAATCAGTATTCAGTGTTCAGTCGCTAGGTGTGAATTGCATCTAACAAGATGCGTAAGTGCCCTGAAGGGGTATGCACGTCGGGTCTTAGGAATAAAGCAACTACGATGAAACTCTTCCAAAAGAAAAACGATTACAATACCTTTGTCCAACTCGTTTTAGTAGCTTGTGAAGACGCTCAAGTAAAATCAGAAATACTACTTCTCACTCAATTGCCGTGGAACGCACGAATTCCATTACTCAACAATTTCATAGAAAAAATGCAAGACCAAAAAGCACCAAAAGATTTCATTGAAGCCGTTAAAATCTTAAAAAAAGGTGATATAGCAACCCAAGTATACAAATTACTCACAGAATAATTTTTACGTAACTCCTCTTCCCTTTTCGTAAAACTCCGTGCTTTCCGTGTAGAAAAAATCTTGGCGCTCCCTATACTCTTTAGAGTATCGCGCCTTGGCGGTTCCAAGAAGGAAAAATATGACCAAAAAAGTCCCCGTAGTAGAAAAAATTCTCGGCGCAAACGAAACCCTCGCCGAAAAAAACCGTGCTAAACTCGATGAACACGGTGTCTTCGGCATCAACCTGATGGCATCCCCCGGCGCAGGCAAAACCTCGCTCATCGAGCAGACTTTGCCCAAACTCGCCGAGCGTTACCGCATCGCCGTCATTGATGGCGACATTGCCACCAGCATAGACGCAGACCGCGCCGCCGAAGCCGGCGCAGATGTCGCTGTACAAGTCAACACAGGTGGCAACTGCCATCTCGACGCTGTCATGCTCCAAAAAGGCATGGAAGAAATTGATTTCTCCACAATTGACCTGCTCCTCGTCGAGAATGTTGGCAATCTTGTTTGTCCCGCCAATTTTGTTCTCGGCACACATAAAAGCGTCCTCGTGGCATCCATCCCCGAAGGCGATGACAAGCCCTATAAATATCCCGGCATGTATCGCGGTGTGGATGCCCTCATCATCAACAAAATTGACCTCATGCCTTACATCCCCTTCAAAATGGATTATTTCCGCAAGGGCGTCGAAGTACTCAACGCCGATCTCGTCACTTTCCCCCTCTCCTGCGCCACGCAAGAAGGTGTCGATGAGTGGGTGGCGTGGATCATTGAAGAAGTGGAAAAGAATAAGAAGTGATAAGTGACGAGTGATGCGTGAAAAGCAGTTCACTCGTCACGCATCAAAAACTCATGACAAAAAAAACGGGTCTCAAAATCCATATCACCGGCGTTGTACAAGGCGTAGGTTTTCGCCCCTTCGTCTATGGACTTGCGACCCGTTTTGCGCTTAAAGGCTGGGTAAAAAACACCTCCGCTGGGGTGGATATTGAAGTGGATGGCGATGCTGATATTCTGGATGCCTTCGCCAGAGCTTTGCGGGATGAAGCCCCGCTCCTCTCCCGCATAGATGACTTCACCGTAACGCCCGTTTACACTCGGAACGAAGAGACGGGTGTGATTTGGGCTGGATTCTCTTCGTTCGACATCCTTCACTCCCAAGCAGTGGAGGGTGCCTTCCAACCCATCTCCCCCGATTACACTATCTGTGACGACTGCCTGCGAGAACTCTTTGATCCCGACGATCATCGTTATCGTTACCCCTTCATCAACTGCACCAACTGCGGACCCCGTTTCACCATCATCAAAGATATTCCCTACGACCGCCCCAAAACCACAATGGCGACCTTCCCTCTCTGCGAAGTCTGCGCCAAAGAATATCAAGACCCGCTAGATAGGCGTTTTCATGCGCAGCCGGTTGCTTGTCCTGATTGTGGGCCGAAGGTTTGGTTGGAAGAAAAGGGAAAGAAGAAAGGAGAAAGAGATGGAGCAATTTTAGAAACGCAAAAATTGCTTCTTGATGGAAAAATCCTCGCCATAAAAGGTCTCGGCGGTTTTCACCTCGCCTGCGATGCGACTAATGCCACAGCCGTCAGCGAACTCCGTAGCAGAAAACTCCGCGTGGACAAACCCTTTGCCTTGATGATGCCAGATTTGACGACTGTGGAGAGACACTGCTTTCTCAACGATGCCGAAAAGGAAGAACTCGAATCTCTCGCCCGCCCCATCGTTTTGCTCAAGCGAAAACCAGATTCCCCTATTGCTAAAGAAGTCGCCCCCGGGCAAGATCATCTCGGCGTGATGCTGCCTTATACACCGCTGCATTATTTGCTTTTTGCAGCCTCCCCTCGTAGTGACGACTTTAGTCGTCCTGCTCGCAACCCCGAAGGGCTAAAGCCCTCACTACGAGGGGACGATTCAAACTTTCAACCTGTAACCTTCAACCTGCCACCTTTGGTCATGACTAGCGGAAATCTCTCCGAAGAACCCATCGCCTTTACCAACGAGGATGCGCGCGAAAGGCTTTCTTCTCTGGCAGATTCTTTTCTAATGCATAACAGAGATATTCACATTCGTTGTGACGATTCTGTTGCCAGAATTTTTGAGAAAGAAATTTATCCGCTGCGCAGAAGTCGCGGCTATGCACCCTTCCCCGTCAAATTGCCTTGGGATGTACCTCCACTTCTAGCCGCAGGAGCGGAGCTGAAGAGCACTTTTTGCATCACTAATCAGAATTATGCTTTTATGAGCCATCATATTGGCGATTTATCCAACTTTGAGACTTTGCAATCTTTCGAGCAAGGCATAGACCATTTTGAAAAGCTCTTCCGTGTCAAACCCGAAGCAATTGCCTACGATATACACCCCAATTATTTGGCGACACGTTATGCCCTAGAGCGAGCCGAACGAGAAAATATTTTAGCCACAGATTACACGGATTTCACAGATAAAAAAAATCCGCGTAAATCTGTGAAATCCGTGGCTGATTTAATTCCCACCCAACACCACCACGCCCACATCGCATCTGTGATGGCAGAGAATGGTCTGAAAGGTGAAGAAAAAGTGATCGGCGTGGCTTTTGACGGGACAGGTTACGGCGACGATGGCAATATTTGGGGCGGGGAGTTTTTGATTGCAGATTATGCTGGCTATGAGCGTGCAGCGCATTTGCCTTATTTTCCGCTGGCGGGCGGAGATGCGGCGACGAAGCGTCCGGCACGCACGGCGCTGGGATTGCTCTGGGAGCTGGGCATTGATTGGGACGAGTATCTCCCACCCATGCAAAACTTCTGCTCCGAAGAGCGGATGGCGTTGCGAATTCAACTTGAGAGAAAATTGAACACCCCGCTCACATCCAGTATGGGGCGGCTATTTGATGCGGCAGCGGCATTGGCTGGGGGCAGGCAAACTGTTAATTACGAAGCGCAGGGAGCGATAGAGTTCGAGGCGTTGGCTTCAACTGAATTTACGAGGCATTTTTATCGCCGAAGCAATCTTTTGAAAGGTGAGACTGCTTACCCCTATCGAAGTACAAGATCGGAGCAAGTACATGCTCCTCGCAGAGTCATCGAAGAGGGTGATGCTGGGGATGGGTATTATGATTTCGGCGGCGAGCAAGCCCAAATCACGTTGCGGAGCGGTATTTTATCCCTCCTGAAAGATGTGCAGGATAATATCCCCATCTCGATTATTTCGGCGAAATTTCATAACGGGATCGCGGAAATGGTGCTGAAAACTTGTGTCTCTTTGCGTGAGAAAAGCGGAGTAAATACAGTCGCTTTAAGTGGCGGCGTGTGGCAGAATATATTTTTACTAGAGCGCACACTGGATATGTTGCGATTAAATAATTTTGAAATTCTTATCCATCGCCAAGTGCCTGCGAACGACGGCGGGCTGGCGCTGGGGCAAGCTGCGATTGCGGCGTGGAAGTTGAAGTAGAGCCACAGGACTGTCATTGCGAGACAGCTTTATCGTCGACGTGTTCGACGTGTGCCCTTTAGGTAAGCAATCTCCACGATGTGAGGGAGACTGCCACGTCGCAAAAGCGTGCTCCTCGCAGTGACAACCAAATTTGGAGGTAGATATGTGCTTAGGCGTTCCTGGAAAAATTATCGAAATTGATGATAGCAAAGAGTTGCGCATGGCAAAGGTTGATTTTGGCGGCATCGTGCGAGAAGCGTGTTTGGCATATTTGCCCGAAGCAAAATTGGGCGATTATACGGTCATCCACGTTGGATTTGCGATCTCTTTATTGAGCGAGGAAGAAGCGCAGGCATCGCTCGAAACGCTGCGCGAGATCGTTGATCTCGAAGACGAATTGGGCATCGGCTACGAAGGCAAGGCATCCGATCTATGAAATACGTCACAGAATATCGAGATGCGGAGTTGGTGCGCGGCGTAATTGATGAGATTGCCCGTAGCGTCACGCGCACGTGGACTTTAATGGAGATCTGCGGTGGGCAGACGCATGCCATCGTGAGGCACGGCATCGACCAACTTTTGCCCCCTGAAATAGAATTGGTGCACGGACCTGGATGTCCGGTTTGCGTGACGCCCCTCGAGCAGATTGACCGTGCCTTGGCGATTGCCGCCAAACCGGATGTGATCTTCTGCTCGTATGGAGACATGCTGCGCGTCCCCGGCTCTTCGGACGATTTATTCTCGATCCGAGCGGCGGGCGGCGATGTGCGCGTAATCTACTCTCCGCTAGATGCGGTCAAAATTGCCCAAAATAACCCCGAAAAAGAAGTCGTTTTCTTTGCAATTGGCTTTGAAACGACTGCCCCCGCTAATGCGATGAGTGTAGTGCAGGCGCAAATGTTGGGCGTGACAAATTACAGTATTTTGGTCTCGCATGTGCGCGTTCCGCCCGCTTTGCACGCTATCCTTGGCTCGCCGCATAATCGCGTGCAGGGATTTTTGCTCGCAGGCCATGTTTGTGCCGTGATGGGATACTGGGAATACCCTGATATTGCGACGCAATATGGTGTCCCGATGGCGATCACGGGTTTTGAACCGCTCGATATTGTGCAAGGGATCTTGGCGAATGTAAAACAATTGGAAGCGGGGCGAGTAGATATTGAAAATTCTTATCCCCGTGCGGTCACTTTTGAAGGCAATAAACCCGCGCAAAAGATGATCGATAAAATCTTCAGAGAATGTGATCGGAAATGGCGTGGGATTGGCGAGATCCCGATGAGCGGCTGGGAGTTGCGTCCTGAATTTGATGCATTCAACGCCGAAAAACGCTTTGATGTAGATGCGATTACGACAGAAGAATCCCCACTTTGTATCGCAGGTGAGATTTTGCAGGGTTTGAAGAAACCCCATGATTGTGCTGCTTTTGGAAAGGAATGTACGCCTGAAAGCCCGCTTGGCGCAACGATGGTTTCGACGGAGGGGGCGTGCGCGGCTTATTATAAGTATGGGCGAGGGGTGGAATAATCCACAGATTAGGCAGATTGCGCAGATTTTAAAAAGTAAAAGCCAGATTTTAAAATCTGGCTTTTACTTTTTATGAATACAGCAATTATTTGATTATTATTTCTCCACGTAGAACTTTTATCCTAACTTTTTCAATTGCTAACTGGAAATCTTTTAAAGCTTTCATATAGGGAGATACAGCTTCTTCTACTGTTTTTTGTGTTTGTTCATCGTTATAAGCATCAAATGAACCAGAATTAAAAGTGCTGATAAATTTGTTCCAAATTAATAAGTGAGCATAAGTTGTTGCATAAGCATTTACGATCTCTTCATCACCAATAGTTTGGACAAATGTTCGAGTGCTTGAGGCCCACGTTAACCATTCTTCCGTGACCCCCAAGGTTTCTGATACGATTCTTTTAGGCCCATCACCAAGAGACCATTTAGCAGATGTTATTCTATTAATTTCTTTAATAACAAAATTAGAGATTTCGCTTAGTTTTGTTTCGTAATAGTGCAAAGTGCGTTCTCGTGCAATTTTCTCAACTTCCCATTGGTGTTGCCGAGAGATAGTTGAAGCATCACTAATTGTTTTAAAAGCCATCCCAATACAATACTTAGGATTGGTGCAGCTGTAGTCCAAAAACCTTGTTGCGCAGTCAGTATTAGTAACGCTATGATTATCGCTACTAACATAACTAAAAAAAACAAAGATACTTTTTTCATGAACAACTCCCTTTTATTTCTTGACACCTGACAATTAGAATTATACGCTTTCTTTGGCCTTCTCCCTCGAAGCAATAAAAACTTCACATAGCAAATCACATCTTTTTCTGTCGTTTCCCATGAAGAGACGCTGATTCGAATGACCGATTTTCCTACCCAACCAGTGCTCCTGTGCTTTTTGTTGCTATGCGGAATGATTAGATGGATATTCCGAGCGCACGATCTCAATAAATTGTTGTGCCAAATAAGATCTATGCCTTTTTATATGCGTAGCAGCAACTATCTTGCGTTGGGGGAGAGAGTCGCTTATGGCGCGATAACTAACTTCTTCGATGGGGTCATCAATGGCTAATGCTTGTGGAACCAAAGATATGCCTAAGCCCATCGCAACACATTTGTGAACAGTAGAAAGTTGAGATGTGTGGCAGACGATACTCAAATCTACCTCTTCTTGATAGCAAAACGATTGTACTTGCTCACCCAAACAGTGAACTTCGTTAAGGGCGATGAAGGGGAAATCATCCAACTCCTTTACCTGAATAGATGCACGACTGGCAATATCGTATTTTGAAGAGGATGCGACTAATAAAGTTTCCGTCAACAACTCTTCAGTTTGAAGCATCTTATTTTTGATCGGCAAAGAGGTAATGCCAACATCCAATTCGGCAGAGACAAGTTTTTGAACAATATCTTCTGTTAAGTCTTCGTGAACTTCTAAAGAAGCTTGTGGGAATTCCTGGCTAAATCGGCGTATTACACTTGGCAGCACAAAAGGGGAGATCGTAGGGATAAACCCCACAGCCAACGAACCTTGCCCCTCTTCAATATCTGATGGAATATCCACTTTTATTCCCTGAACTTCATCCAATATTCTTTGCGCCTTTGGGATCAACATCTCACCGGCATTGGTCAGGACAACTCTTCGCCCAAGGCGATCAAAGAGAAGATGTCCAATTTCTGTTTCCAGTTTTTTGATCTGTTGGCTCAAGGAAGGTTGGGCTACGCTGCAACGCTCCGCCGCTTTGCTAAAACTACCTGTCTCAACGATCGCGATGAAGTACGCTAATTGATGAATTTCCATTTTTCTGCTCCAATATTGTATAGGCGCAAGCTATGAATAGTATAGGTAACTGATAATTTACTTCTATATTGTAGTCTGTATAATAGAAATGTCCAGTTATTTGAGGGGGGAGGGGACACTTAGATACTAATCATACATTCAGCCAATAAAAGGAGACAATATTATGAGTGAAGAAGGCAAATGCCCGGTACATCACAACCCTACTGCAAGCAGCGGTGGCACATCAAATCGAGATTGGTGGCCCGAGCAATTAAATTTAAAGATTCTGCATCAGCATTCTCGCAAGAGCAATCCGCTGAGTGGAGATTTTAGCTACGCAGAAGAATTCAAGAAACTTGACCTAGCCGCACTGAAAGACGATCTCTATACCTTGATGACCGATTCTCAGGATTGGTGGCCTGCCGACTATGGTCACTATGGAGGGCTTTTCATCCGAATGGCCTGGCACAGTGCTGGCACCTATCGTATGGGCGACGGGCGCGGCGGTGGAGGAACTGGTAATCAACGTTTTGCTCCGCTTAACAGTTGGCCGGATAATGTGAACCTAGATAAAGCGCGTCGTTTGCTCTGGCCGATCAAGCAGAAATACGGCAACAAAATTTCTTGGGCAGATTTGATGATCCTTGCTGGCAATGCCGCGCTCGAATCTATGGGATTTAAAACCTTCGGTTTCGCAGGCGGACGAGAAGATATCTGGGAGCCGGAAGAAGATATTTACTGGGGAAACGAAGCTGAGTGGCTCGGCGATAAACGCTACTCCGGCGAACGCGACCTTGAAAATCCACTTGCTGCCGTTCAAATGGGTTTGATCTACGTAAACCCCGAAGGCCCTAATGGGGAACCTATCCCAGCGGCTTCTGGACATGATGTACGTGAAACTTTTGCGCGCATGGCCATGAATGACGAAGAAACGGTTGCTCTGGTTGCCGGTGGACACACTTTTGGCAAAGCTCATGGCGCTGGCGATCCAGCACATGTGGGGCCTGAACCCGAAGGCGCTGATCTTGGAGAACAGGGACTTGGTTGGAATAGTTCTTTTGGTAGTGGCAAAGCTGGCGATGCGATTGGCAGCGGAATCGAAGGTGCCTGGAAACCGAATCCAACGACATGGGATATGGGCTATCTGAAAGTGCTTTTCAAATATGAGTGGGAGCTACTAAAAAGCCCTGCTGGTGCTTATATCTGGCTTTCGAAAGATACTGATGAAGAGGATATGGTCGTTGATGCACATGATCCGAGCAAGAAACATCGCCCGATGATGACAACGGCTGACCTTTCTCTCAAATTTGACCCTGAATATGAAAAAATCTCACGGCGCTTCCTCGAGAATCCTGATGAATTTGCGGATGCTTTTGCTCGTGCCTGGTTCAAACTGACTCACCGCGATATGGGACCGCGCTCACGTTATCTTGGCGCTGAAGTTCCGGCTGAAGAATTGATCTGGCAGGATGTAATTCCAGCCGTTGACCATGAATTGATCAACGAAGAAGATGTCGCTACGCTCAAAGCGAAGATTTTGGCATCAGGACTTTCTGTTTCTCAATTGGTCTCGACCGCTTGGGCTTCGGCATCCACTTTCCGTGGCTCCGATATGCGTGGTGGGGCGAATGGAGCAAGAATCCGGTTGGAGCCGCAAAAAAGTTGGGCTGTGAATGAGCCTGCCAAATTGGCGAGCGTTCTCGATGCACTTGAATCCATCCAAAAAGATTTTGGCAAGACGGTTTCCCTCGCAGATTTGATCGTCCTCGGTGGCTGTGCGGCTGTCGAAAAAGCGGCAAAAGATGCGGGTTACGATCTAACAGTTCCCTTTACCCCTGGGCGCATGGATGCATCGCAGGAGCAAACCGATGTGAAATCATTCTCGGTGTTGGAACCCGCTGCAGATGGTTTCCGTAATTATCTCAAAACGAAATACAGCGTTTCAGCAGAAGAGTTGCTGATCGACAAGGCGCAATTGCTGACCTTGACTGCCCCTGAGATGACGGCGCTCGTTGGCGGGATGCGTGTTTTGAATGCGAATTTTGAGCAAAACCAGCACGGTGTTTTCACTGATAAAGCTGAGACGCTGACGAATGATTTCTTTGTTAATTTGCTCGATATGGGCACAGCGTGGAAGGCGACTTCGGAAGAGAAAGAGATTTATGAAGGTCGTGACCGCGCAACCGGCAAAGTGAAATGGACAGGTACGCGTGCTGATCTCGTTTTTGGCTCGAATTCGCAACTGCGGGCAATTGCCGAAGTTTATGCGCAGGATGATGCGAAGGAAAAGTTTGTGAGTGACTTCGTGGCGGCCTGGGATAAGGTCATGAACGCGGATCGGTTTGAACTTACGTAATTGCAGCAAAACACTCCGATAGCTTTTGAAAGCTAGATACTAGACAAAAGAGACCCTCCGCGGAGGGTCTCTTTCTTTTTAATTGTATAATTTAGAAATTATGGATAAATCCCTGATCAAACTGAGCAAATTCTTGAGCCTTGTCCTGCGCCACAGACCGCAAAGGATCGGCATTACCCTCGACGGAGCTGGCTGGGCAAATGTTGAGGAGTTGATCGTTGCCGCTAACAAAGCTGGCGTGGCGTTGACAAAAGAGAAACTTGAATTTATCATCGAACATGATAAGAAAAAGCGCTATGCTTTTTTTTTGGATGGGAAGTTTATTTGTGCCAATCAGGGCCATTCCATTGATGTTGATCTGGGCTTGAAAGCTATGATCCCTCCAGAAATTCTCTATCATGGCACAGCAGAACATTTTCTTTTCGGCATTCGTCAGAAAGGACTTCAGCGTAAAAGACGCCAATATGTTCACTTATCTTCTGATGAAGAGACTGCGATTACGGTTGGGCAGCGGCATGGAGAGCCTGTCGTTTTGCTTATTCAGGCTAAAGAAATGCACGCAGATGGGTATAAATTCTATCTTTCTGAGAATGGCGTTTGGTTGACAGAAGAAGTGCCTGTTAGTTACTTGATTTTTCCGAATCACTCTCTAGTATCAACTTCATCTTAATTTCAACTTCTGGAAATATGAAAACAACTTCAGTAGAATCTTCGCTCCAATAGGTAACTCTATGGTTTGAGCGCGACCCGAAATAAAGCCCTGCTATGGGATCTGTTTCAAGTTTTTGAAGGACTTCGCCTGAAAAAGTATCCTTCACTATGAACTCAAACCAGTGACGCTCTTTGCCCCAGAAAGATTCAGAAAACCATTCGTTTGCTGTAGCCGAGTATTGCTTATTTGGTGACTCTATTATTTCACCTGTCCCGAAATTACCTGGAATGATTTGGGTGAAACGATAGCCCACAGCAAGTAATATAATAGCTGGGATAATAATGAAATGTGATTTCTTCATCGCTTTTTTATCCTTGGAAAAACACAAGATTTTACTCTTTCTTATTTAACAAGTAACCCAATATAAACAACCTCGAGAAGGATTTTGTCCGGCGTTTCGAACATGACCTGATAATAGGTGTGGTCGGTATCTTCGCTAAATTCAGGGCGGTGGCGGGGTGTATCAAAAAGGGATGCAATATCTTTTCCCTGCAAGTACTCAACCATCTGATCTACGTCGCTTTGATTTTGCACATGCAGTGCTAAATGGTTCATTCCTGTACCGTCATAGTCGTTTTTTGTGCCCTTTGCAGCACCGACGAACCACAAGCTGGCATCAGCACTGCCAACACCAAGTGCTGTCGCGTCTTCGTGCAGGGTTTTCCAGCTAAGAAAAGCAAAAAGATCTTTATAAAAAGGCAAGTTTTGTGAATTTACATTTAGTTGAATATGTCCAAGCGTTGTTTTAATCATTTTTCCTCTCAATATTTTATGGTAATAGGTTTTTTTCGCAAAAAGATCATTGCAGCAATAAAGCCAAGGGCCATGATGAATGCGCCTGTGATATAGGGATAACTCAGGTTTATATCCAGTACTGTGCCTGCCCATATCGGTCCTGCAATTCTTCCTAAACTCATGAAAGAATTATTCAATCCCATTGCGATACCCTGCCCTTCTTCTGCACGTTTAGAGATTAAGGATGCGACGCCCGGGCGCAACATTGCATTACTGATGACGAAGAACCCTGTTGTGAGCATGACAGTTGTCAGATTTGTGGCGGTGAGCATGAGCAGGAATCCGATTGAACTGGCGATGAGTGATGTTTTGATGACTGCCGAATCGCCCCAACGCTTTATGCTGGGTCCCGTTAGTACACCTTGTACGATAGCGGAGGAGATACCGATAACTGTTAGCACCATGCCAACTGTTTTTGCATCGTAATTAAAGCGTAATTCTGCATAGAGACCAAAAACGCCTTCGAAATTTGTGAGTGCGAAGCTGAGCAAAAAAGCTAATCCAAAAAGGAAACCAAGAGGGCTGGATAATGCCTTCCACATAGCACTGATCTGTGGGCCTTGAAAGCCTTTTGCGCCTTTGAGACGTTTTTCTTCAGCAAGGGATTCGGGGAGCAGGAACCAAATAAAAAGGAGGGATAGTGCCGATAGCCCAGCAGCCAAAAAGAAAGGTGCGCTCAAGGAAATATCGCTCATTATCCCGCCGATGCCGGGTCCCAGTACCATGCCAAAACCAAAAGCGGCTCCGATCACGCCCATCCCGCCGCCACGCTCGTTTTCATCCGTACTATCGCTGATATATGCCATTGCTGTGGGGAGCGTTGCTGAAGAGAGTACACCAGCCAATGCGCGGGCAGCGAAGAGCATCCAGAGTTCAGTGGCAAAGCCCATCAGGATCATTGAAATCCCGTTTCCGAAGATGCCGAGCATGAGGAAAGTTTTGCGCCCATAGCGGTCAGAAAGATCGCCCCAGAAGGGGGAGAAGAGAAATTGCATCAGCGAAAAGACGGCCATCAGGATGCCCATCGAGATGCCGCTGCCGCCCATATCGGTAACATAGAATGGCAAGAGGGGGATGATAATGCCGAAGCCGATCATCATGACGACGAGGGTGAAGAATAAAATGCCGGTGTTGCGGTTCATTATTTTTTCCTGTTATGAGTAGTGGCGACCTGTTGTAATTGGCAATAAGCTGTAGTGTTTTATGGAGCTAAAAAATGAAAACACGAGATTAAATTTAATCTAAAAGGGTCACCCTTATAGTGATTTCTTGGTAGTAAGATTGAGCGATTATACACCCGCATAAAATAAAAAACGCCAGAAAATCTTTCTTTCTGGCGTTTTTGACTTTCTTCTTATGGTCTTTTTATTATACTATTTCCTCTTGTCTAAGGGCACCCAATACCATCTCCGTAACTTTGGGGATCGCTGCTGCAACAGCCGGGGTTGGTTCATCGCTGAAATCCATCACGTTTTCAACTTCTACGGCGATAATATTGAATGTTGTGGGCATATGTAATCCCATCTGTTCGCCCGCATCCAGTGCTGTGACGAGGGATGTGTCGTGGGCGGATGCGCTATGTTCTGTGGGGGTGATTTGACGGAGGTCTTCCAACGTTAATTCGTGGATATGCCCATAATCATGCCCGTTGCTGGTCATAATTGCGTCTATTAATATCACACGGTCATAGCCGATCATTAATTCCATCAGGCGCAGACCGCCGACGCTGGCTTCAGTGACAGTGATATTTTCGGGGATATTTGGGCTTAATGCCTCTTCTACAGCATAGGCGACTTTAACGCCCACGCCATCGTCGGTGAGAATAGGATTGCCTAGCCCTACGATGAGTGTTTTCATGTTTGTTCCAGTGTTTTCCCTCACCCTCCGCCCTCTCCCAAAGGGAGAAGGTTAGGATGAGGGAGAGAATTTACTCAATATACTGACTAACGCTCTCCACAACTTCACCTTCTGCATCGAAAATCTTCACTTCCAGCGGCATTTGCCCGGGGAGGGAATGTGTGGCGCAGGACATGCAGGGGTCGTAGTTGCGGAATGCCATCTCGATGGTATTTAGCAGCCCTTCTGTGATTACCGTTCCTTTGGTGATGAGCGATTGTGCTGCTTTTTTGACCGACATCGCAATGGGGGCGTAGTTGTTCGTTGTGCCAACGACCAGGTTGACCATTGTCAGGATGCCTTTTTCGTCGGTTTTATAGTGATGTGTGAGCGTGCCACGCGGTGCTTCAACGGAGCCAATTCCCTCAGTGGGGGTCGTTTTAATGGCAACGCGCAAATCTGGCGTAGTAATTTCGGGATCGGTAGCAAGTTCAAGCATCCGTTCGGCGGCGTAGAGCAATTCGATCAGACGCGCCCAATGAGTCGCTAAACGATGATGAACGGGCTGATATCGCCCATCCACTTTTTTGCTCCCTAATGTTTCATAAAAACGTTCGTAATGTGCCTGTGCTTTGGGCGTTGGCATCCCGTCTGTTGCATTTAGACGAGAGAGTGGGGTAGCACAATAAACGCCGCTATCCATGCCGTCTTCAAAACCTTTCCAGCCGACCGCTTTGAGATAGGGGAATTTCAGATAGGTCCATGGCTCAACGCGCTCGGCGATATGCTCGGCATAGTCTTTGGGATGGTATTTGACGAACTCCTTCCCTTCGGGATCGACAACGCGGATCATGCCATCGTAGAAATTGATCTGGTTATTTTCGTCTACCGTGCCCATATAGTAGGTTTTGTGGGTGAAGGCATCTGAGACGATCAGATCGACATAATCCTGATTTGCGAGGACGACATCGTCGAAGAGCTTTAGGCTGAACTCGGCAAAGGCAACGTTCTCGCGAGCAATTTGCTCTATTTCTACGCGCATTTCCTCGGTGACAGACACGCTCCAGCCCCCCGGCAGCCCAGCAACGGGGTGGATTCCGCGCCCGCCCAGCATCTTGATAACGTGGTGATTGCGCTTGCGGCATTTGATCACTTCCATGCCAATATCTACGCCAACTTTGTGAATCACGCCGAGGATATTACGCTCAGCAGGGTCAGAATCGGGCCCCAAAACAAAATCGGGACCACCCAAAGCATAAAAATGGACGGTGTGGTCGGTGCAGTAAAAGGCTTGATAGAAAAGCTCGCGGACTTTCTTAACCGCAGAGGAAGGTTCAACATCGAAGAGTGCATCGAGGGCTTTTGTGCCAGCCATATGATGCGCTTCCGGGCAAACGCCGCAAATCCGATTGGTGATGCGTGGCATTTCTTCTGCAGGGCGATCTACGCAAAATTGCTCAAAACCACGCAACTCAGGGATTTGGAGATAGGCGTTTTCTACTTCACCTTCTTCATCCAAAAATATCTCTATTTTGCCATGCCCTTCAAGACGGGTAATGGGATCTATGGTGATTTTTTGCTTCATGCTGCTTCTCCTTTCCCGTTTACATTTGCTCTTTGCAGTAGTGAATGTGCCATGCTGAATCTGTAGAATGTACCGGCTGGGTCTGCGATGGTATCTACAACTGCCTGAATTTCTCTTTCGAGTTCATCATCTTCCATCGTTTCATCGCCCGCACCGATCACAGAGGCAATCGCTGAGAGCATTTTTCCTCCCTGATCTTCTACACCGGGCATCGGGCCATAACAACCACGGCAGCCAATCCCAACTTCGGGGCAAAGCGCGCCGCATCCACCGCGAGTGGCGGGTCCCATACAGACGATGCCTTGTTCGAGCAAGCATACGCCAGCTTCGGGGACAATTTCGTAGGGACGATAGAAACGAGAGATAACTTTCTCTCCCTTTTCCAGGTCACATTCTTCACAGACAGCTACATCGCTTACGCCGACAATAGAGCCTTTCGGAGGCAAGGGTGCTCCCTCGAGTAATGCACCAACGATAACCTGCAATACCGCCCAAATCTGATGTGGTTCTGGTGGGCAGCCGGGCAGGTAATAATCTACATCTACGACTTGGTCTAGTGATTTGACCGTATGGTAGAACTCAGGAATGGTCAGTTCACCTTCAGGGACTTGCACTGATGTTGTCGGGATGAAGCCCTCAGGGTTGTCGATAGAGGGATTGTTTTTGTAGACTGTATCGAAGGTCGCTTCTTTTGATGTTAAATTTGAGAGCGCAGGGATGCAACCCTCATAGGCACAGGAGCCAAAAGCGACCATGAATTGCGATTTCTTCCGCAGAAGGTGGGCCATTTCTTCGCCTTCTGAGTTGCGAATAGCGCCATTCCAAAGGCAGACGGTAATATGGTCGTCTGGGTATGCCTCTACATCTTTTGTCTTGAAATCTGCAATACAAGGGAAGAAGGCGATGTCGAAAACCTCATCAACAGTGAGAATTTTCTCGTGAATATTGAGTACTGCTATTTCGCACCCACCACAGGATGCGGACCAGTACATAGCTAGTTTCGGTTTTTCAGTCATGGTTATGCCTCCTCGAGTACTGGGAGAACTTCGGCGGCTTTATATCCGTTATTGCGATTGATAACTTTTTCATCCCAATTAAGCGGACCTAAAGGGCGCAGTGCTTCGGTCATCTCATTGACTTTTTCAGCCAACTTGATGCCCTCAGAAGCCGATGCCCAAAGTAGTTGTACGCGCTCCTCCTCGATACCCAACTGATCGAGCATCTTTTTGAGCAGGACAAAGCGTCGTTTGGCTTTGATATTGCCATTCACGTAATGGCATTCGCCGGGATGACACCCAGCGATCATGACACCATCTGCGCCATTACGTAGTGCTTTTAGTATAAATTGGGGCTCTACCCGCCCGCTACACATTACGCGGATCGAACGCATATTAGGCGCATATTTGATGCGCGCTGTTCCAGCAAGATCGGCTGCACGGTAGGAGCACCAGTTACACAGAAATCCAACAATTACAGGTTCATATGTTTCACTCATTGTTTTCTCCTTTTCTTTACGCGGGCGCTTTTTCGGGGCTAACATCCCACAAGATACCTTCGATTTGTGAGAGTAGTTGATCGTTGGTGAAATGTGCGCCGCTGATAACGCTGCTGGGGCAAGCCGCTACACAAGTTCCGCAACCCTGACAGAGCGCAGTGATCACTTCAGAGACTTTTTCGTCTTCGTGGAAAACAATCGCATTGTAGGGGCACATATTATTGCAGATACGGCAACCGGAGCAGGCATCCTGATTGATGCTGGCTCGGACGGGCTCCATCATCACTGTGCCACGGCTAATTAACCCAGCCACACGAGCTGCTGCTGCCGCACCTTGCACTACGCTTTCTGGGACATCTTTTGGACCCTGACAGGCGCCAGCGATGAAAATGCCATCTGTCATTGTGGCAACAGGATCAAGTTTGGGATGCCGCTCGACGAAGAATCCGTCAAAATCGCAGCCCATCTTGAAGAGTTGCGAGACTTCCTTGGACCCTGCGCGTGCTTCCATTGCCGGACTTAAGATGACCATATCAACGGGTAAGCGTCTTTGCCTGCCAATTAACGTATCCTCGACCTGAACGATGAGTTTGCCCTCTTCTGCCGGGATACGAGCCGCATCCGTAATTTCTGCTACTTTGCCTCGAATGAAGTGCGTTCCCTCTTCCAGCAAACGATTGTAGAACTCTTCGTAGCCTTTGCCAGGGGTACGCATATCAATATAGCAATCATAGATCTCAGCATCAGGGATGCGCTCATGAACGAGATGAGCAAATTTCAGCGAGTACATACAGCAAACTTTAGAGCAGTATTTATTGTAGTTTTCGTCGCGTGAGCCAACACAATGCACAATTGCCACGCTCTTCGGTTTGCTCTCTTTATCGCGTAAAACGATCTTGCCATCTGTAGGACCTGCCGCGTTGACCATGCGTTCAAATTCCAAGCTGGTGAAGACATTATCCAGTTTTCCATAGCCATATTGTGGAATTTTCTTCGAGTCAAATAGATCGTATCCTGTTGCGAGAATGATATTGCCCACATCAATACTCAGGATTTCATCTACTTGATCGAATTCGATGGAGTTTGGTTCAGTCGGACAGAATTTCTCACAAGCTTTGCATTTTCCTGTTTTGAAGTAAACACAATTTTCTTTATCAATAACGGGGTATTTAGGCACTGCCTGCGGGAAGGGTCTATAGATCACTTTTCGTTCGCCCATGCCGGCTTCAAAGACATCATCTACTTCCTTGAAGGGGCATTTTTCGATGCAGATGCCGCAGCCTGTGCAATGTTCTTCGTTGACAAAGCGTGCTTTCTTACGCACAGTCACGGTGAAATTGCCTAAATATCCATCGACCTTTTCGACTTCGCTCCAGGTGAGCAAAGTGATATTGTCGTGTTGGTCAACATCGACCATCTTTGGGGTCAGGATACAGGCTGAGCAGTCGAGGGTCGGGAAGGTTTTATCGAGCTGCGCCATATGTCCACCGATAGAGGGTTCCCGTTCAACGAGGTAGACATGATAACCAGCCTCAGCAAGTTCGAGCGCGGATGTGATCCCGGCAATTCCTCCGCCCACAACTAAAG
>JABGQT010000061.1 GCA_018648685.1 Anaerolineae bacterium | reverse complement strand
ATCCACCTTAACTTTGTCAATTTGTGGTCTTGACAATGGGGTTCACTATAGTCCAAGGCTGCCAAAATTGTGAAACAGATTAAAATTTAAAACCCAATTTTCATAACTTGTCGTTTTTGTTTTGTCAATAGTATGTATTTTTTCAAGTGCTGAGTACCGATATTTGTGATAGATTTGATTATTCATGCCGTTCTCAATATTTTGAATTAACGATCTTAGTATATGTTCTGTCTCAGTGCTTTTGGTTAGTAAATTGTGTTGCATAACGTATTGTAAACAAATTCTCGAATGTTTTTTATTGTTGAATGAAATTGCGTCTAGAAATTCATAAATATTGATTTTCTTAGGAAAATGGGTTATCCATTGTCTATATACTTTCCACCCTTTCTCTTTTCTATATTTTTTCCTCCTAACAGATAGTGAGAATTCATATCTAATAGATGAAAAGATATCTTGAGGCGATATGCGTTTTCTTTGAAGAAATTTTTCTTGGAGCCAAGGAATAGATTGTTTGAAATCAAGACGTTTTATGATAGATAGTGTTCTAATAATCAGAGAGAATAACTGTTTGGATATTTTTAAAAGAACGAAAATACAGTAGGAGAAAATGATTACAAAAGCTCCTATAGCTAAATAATAATGATAAGTTAATTGAAGGTATCGTGGAAGAGACTTAATGCTAATTACGCAATAGTAAACTAGAAACGATATAAAAACTAAGAAAGTATTTTTCAAGAAGCTAGTAAGTATGTTTTTCTTCCTGATTTGAAAGCGTTTATTTAGAGGTTTGATTATATGCTCTAGAATTAAAATGAATGGAGTCCAAGGCCAGTATGTTCGTTTTCCATATTTCCCCGTTTTCATGATTAGAAAAAGAGTTGATGGAGTCCAAGCAACGGCATACGCGATTAGTAAGAGCCACGTACTATACACATTCAGAGGTACGAGAGTTACGAGAAATGCAAATAGGATCATTGATCCAAGGAATAAACGCATAAATAACATGAAATAAGGGAAAGAGTAATGCCTGTCCGATTTTAATGTTACTTGTGAAAGTAGCACTAAAACTAGAAAAAAACTTGAAGGGAAGATTCCTGAGCTATTGCTTAGAGTAATTTCTATGATGAACCAGATTAGAAATATTGCAATGGATACTATGTCTGCGTATAGGGTGAAAAGTAGTAAATTGAAAATATCCAAGAAATGTTTTGCATTAGGAAGGCGAGATAATTGGGTAAATGTTGCAAATCTTTCTTGCATGAAGCGTCGGGAAAACACTAAACTAAGGAGCATATCTCGAACAGCTTTATCGATCTCCATAGATGTTTTTCTCACTTTTCCTAATTGCTGATAAGCTACATTTCTTAGCCATTGACTTCCACTTTCTAATGCGTTGATTATCAAACTGTTAATCACGTTATCTGTAGCGATGCCGGCAACTTCTAAAGCTTTCTTTCTATCTAAAAGAATCCCGTTTTGGTTAGGAAGAGAAACCCAATCGTCAATAATTAATCGGAGCGTAGAGGGAATGGATTGAATATGGCTATATAATCCTTCTTGTAGCAAATTAAGAATATGTAAAATTTTTCTTGGCCATGGATTATAACTAGGCATGAGATTATCGTGAGTATGCTTGTCTACATCATAGTTTTTATACTCTTGGCACAGTATCTTTTCAGCTTCACTAAGAATAGGGTTAATGATCTTAGATGGTTGTATTTGCAGTATTGTCACACAAGCTTCTCTCCATCGAGCATTGGTGATGAGGTTGATGTTACTAATTCTTGTAGGTTCTTGCAGAACTATACATGTCGCGAAGTATTCCTGAAATCGTCTGTGGGAAAAAGTGAATAGCCGCTGGCTGCCAGATAAATTAGGAGTTTCAGAGCGAGCGAGCTTTAAATATTCTAAAGCATCTAGAATTGAATGAATATTGTTTGTAGTTTTATAACCCTGATTTTCAATAGAATCTATTAGCACTTTGCGGGTGGGAGATAGGCCAATAGATTGATCTGCTGTCATAGAAAAAGCGATTTTCTCTGCAAGAAATCTGACTTCTGATGGATGTAATTTGAAACTTTTTGTTAAACGTTCAGTATCAACAGTGAAGCGTGTTGATATGTATTTTTCAAACGTAGCATGAATGTTTTGAGGGAACTTGTTTTCTGTCAAAAGATGTTCGCAGAGTAAACCTAAGAACATAGGGTTTGATGACATATTTTGAATACTCATGCCTGCATTTGGAAGAGAGCCAAACAGGAGCCTTTCTTTTTCAACTGGTAACTCAGCTTTTTTAATAAGTTGTGTTTTTTGCTTTTCTGTAAGGGGGAGAATACGGAATCGAGGCCAATTCTTTTGTAATGGCCCATGGAATTGACGAGATGCAACCACTGCCCTGCAAGTATTCATTCCACTCATGAAATCAGCAATTGCGCTAGAATATTGCCATATCATTTCATCAGCTTCTGTGGAGCTAAGAACATCAGGAATTTCATCAAAAGAATCAAATAAAAATAACCATGTATTTTCCTGCATTCCTTTATGAAATTCATCGTCAAGAAATGTGTCGACATCTCGATCATTGACTCGCCGCAATACTTTATTAATATAGTCGTGAATAAGTTGACGATCGATGCTTTCTTCTGGCGCTTTATTTAAACCTCGCAAGTTTATATAAATTGGTATTATGCTTTTATTACTTCGAGCCTTGGATGCTTTCTCTGCTAGTTTTTGAGTAAGGTGTCTGAGAGCAACACTTTTTCCTGCCCCAGGGCTTCCTTCGAGAAGGATGAGAGTTTCGCTACTCTTTCTAAGAGCTTTTGATAATGAGCTTTCCCGTCGCAATCCAGATCTTTTTTTTCTGATTGGTGATAAAAAAATCTTTGATTTCCAGCGTCCCTCAGCTTCAACTTCAGCCTCCAATTCTGTATATTTATAGTCGCTCCAGTCTTCAAGGCGATTCAAGCGGATAATTTCATCGGCGATATATTTTGAAAAGCGTCTTCTTCTATTTCTTCGTCGGATATCTTCCTTTTTATAAAAGATTGGTTTGAACACCGTATCCCATGTTTGTTTCATTTTAGCGATTAGGAAATAGGCACTAACGCCTGCTATAATCCATGGTATCGACTCTATCGGGAATTCATTCCATATTGGTTGAATTAAATTAGTGATGAAATTAATAATCTCTTGAATTTCGCCCATGAGTAAGTCCTTATAGTTTTTGCTAAGAAAGACAATCGTTTATTTGTTCGTTTTGTCTACCAATGCCGCAAAAGGCAAAGCCTGCGTAGATTCCCCTCTGCCCGTATTCCATGTAATCACCAATTCTTCCTTCGCGCGGGTGATGCCCACATAAAAGAGCCGCAGCCGTTCGCGCACATAATCTACACGGGCGGCCAGGGTTGCTTGTCCCTCGCTGTACCAATCGTATTCACCAGTTTGGGTTGCCGCATCCAGTTGGGCGATGGCTTCTGCTTCCAAATTCAAGTTGTCTCGCGCAAACCATTTCTCCGAAATAAAGCTGTCATTCGGCTGATTCGAAGGGAAAGTATAGTTATTCACCGAAGTCAAATAAACTCGATCCCATTCCAGCCCCTTCGCCTTGTGCATCGTCGTCACCACCACTTTGCCCTTATAACGGTCCGGGTCAAAGCCGCCATCATCCGCCGAAAAACCGATAAATTTCCGCTGATTTTTGGCGATCACGGATAGTTCCCCCGTCAATTCTGGCAGCCGCCATTCGCTGTGATCATTCGCCGCTTGTCGCAAAACAATAGCTAATTTATGTGCCAAGGCCAGGTCAGCAGCTTCGGTGAAAAGGTCTTGTGCTAATGTGAGAATTAATTGATCAATGGGAAGTGTCACAGCATCCAGCCATCTCTGAACATTTTCTCTAAAGGATATTAACTCTTTGATGACATCTTCCGATTCGCTCTCGCTCAAACTTGCCAGCCAATCTTCATCATGAATGGGGGCGAGGAACATCTCCACCATCCCCGTCTTTTTAATTAACTTGGTGACATGCTTGTAGAACTCGGTGTAATCATCATCATCTCGCCATTCTCTTCGCCAAACGCGATAAACCGTCGCCAGCTTGGATGCAGATTGCGGATCGGAGAGATACTGCACGATATTGCCCAAAGCACCAGCCGTTTGCCGCGTCGATTGAGTGGAGGAGAGTGCTTCAATCACTTCAAGGCCCTGTTTCTTGAGAATATCTGCGATCTCAGCGCCGCGTGTATTTCGCGGAACGAGCACGGCCACAGTTTTATCTTGGTTTTCAGGCACCCATCTTGTGAGCGAATCGACGACGGCTTTCAATTCTGCTTCGGGGCTGAATTTTCGGTTAATTAAATGGAGGCCAGCCCAATCCAGGGGCGGATTCGGTTGGGGATCATCGGGGGCAGTTGGCTGAACATAGGGCGGCGCAAGGGCATCGCGCGCATCCGGGTCTGGATGTCCCGTCATCACCCAATCAATCAGTTGATTTGCCAGATCAATTACGGCGGGTTGAGAACGTCCAGATTCGGGTAATTCCCGCTGAAAATTGGCTTCGTTGGCAATAAAATCGCGCAGAAGTTGAGGGTTGGCAGTGGTAAAAGTTTCAAAAATGGCCTGATTAGGGTCGCCAACGCGCACCCAATTGCCATCTTTTCCAGAAAGTAGACGTAGAATTTTCTCCTGCGTTTGGCTGCTGTCTTGGGCTTCGTCTTCGAGAATATAGGGCCAACGATAGCGGAGACGCTCGAGAAAATCGGGGTCGCGCTCGAGCAGATCGAGGGAGAGACGAATAAGATCGTCAAAATCGACCGCACCGCGATAGGCGAGGGCGCGCTGATAATCGCTATAAATGGCGAGACCCATTTCGGCGAGGGGCAGGGGCGCGGGCTGCTCGTTGAGCCGATAACGGAGTTGATCGGGCAAAATGCGCCGATCTTTTGCCGAGCGAATAAATGCGAGAGCAATATTCTCGAGGCTTTGCGGAAGTTGCTGTCTGCGCGTCCAATCCTTTTTCGATTCTTCCATATCGGGGTCGAGAAAATCATCGAGAGCATTTGGATTTGCCGCCAGCCACGCCGAAACCGCCTCTTTGCGGATGTAATTGGCTTCGCGCTCATCAATGATGCCAAAACGCTCTTCAAGACCGACCATGCCAGGCTTTTCTCGAACAATATCGTGCGCCAAACCATGCAACGTGCGGACGCGATATCCAACGCGCGGCAATAGCCCGCGTGAGGTAATGAAATCATTAATTCGGCTGGAGAAATTATCCACCGCCGAGTTGACGAGGGTCACGATCAGCACTTCCTGCTCGGCGGCAAGGTCGCCACGCCCGATAATTTCGGCTGCGAGGGCCGAAAGCGTAAATGTTTTCCCCGAGCCGGGGACGGCGGCGATTCCCATTGTGCCGTGAGTATATTGGAGAATTTTCTGTTGGGAGGGGCGGTAGGTTATATTGGTCATGGGGTGTTGCCTGTCTTAATCGCACGGGGGTAAAACCCGCCGTGCTGGTTTTACGAAGCCCTACGGGCTGAATCGTTCCAAATTATCTCGAATACTGCCATCGCTATGGTGTTTTTTCTGGTTTTTGATATAGCGCACTATGGAAGGGAGACTTTTCTCTGCGAAAGATAATACGCCATATTCATCCTGCCAGTATAGCTTGTATTCAGGGACAATGACATGGTTTACAAAATGCGAGCTATTTCCTTTCACCTCGCCAATAAAGGTTGCTAGTGATAATTTAGGTGGTACGGATGTTGCCAAATGGACATGTTCTTCCATTCCGCCGATGGCGTGGACGATACCATTCATCTCTTTTACCTTTGCGGCGATAGCGCTGTAGAGTTGCGCTTCAAACTCGGGCATGATTAGCGGTTCTCGGCGTTTGGTTGCCCAGACGAAATGGTAGAAGAGTTTGTAGAATGGCATGTTTTTCTCTTTGAGACCGCACGGCGGTAAACCGACCGTGCTAGTTTTGCGAAGCCCTATGGGCTAGTCCGTTTTACGGACTTTGTACATGTAGCACGGTGCGTTCACGCCCGTGCGGATAAAATCTACACAGACAAGAAAAGCCCAATAAAGAAACTGGCAAAATTGAAGACGAAACTCAAGATGAGCGCCTTGCCAAAGCTGAGTTCTTTCTTCATATAGAAATAGATGAAGACCGCTTCAACAAAGAAAATCGCCATCTCTGCGAAGAGACAGAAGATGCCCATGCCCATGTTTTCAGAAACAACACTGACATAAGTGAAGAAGGGTTGTGTGATCAGATTGATGGCTAAAATGCCAAGCAGGAAACGTTTGCGATGAATATCCTTATTTACAACGACTACATAGAGAAAAGCAAGTAGAAGCTCGATAAATAGAGTCAGCACAAGTGGAAGAAGGGGAATATCCTGACCTTCTTCCTCGACGATAAGCCTATCGCCTTCTGGCGCCATTGTGACAATATAGTTCGCCGCAAACACAGTTTTGGTGAAAATATTGCTCTTGAAGCTTTCTCCGTTCGAGAGAGTAATATCCAATTGGAAAAAGGCTCTGTACCCATAAGCCATCGAGTAACATGATCTTGCATCACATTCAAAGCGTTGTGGTCCCATCTCTTCAAGCGGAACAGCATCTGAGCAATCGGGCTGATCACATTCATAGAGAATGCCGGAGACGATGGTCACTGCCTGGTCGGGGAGTTGGAACTCGAAAGTCATTTCCGGCTTGGGCCCCATGTCGGCGTGGACGGTGCTGATGGGGATGAGCAGGAGCGCAATGACAAGAAGAAAGGATGGGATGTGTTTTTTCATAATTTTGCTCTCTTGTTGAAAAAAGGTTTAGGTGTGGAGATTTTCCTTGAAAATACTATTTCAATCATCTCTCTTGAAATTCTCTTGATAAAAGCTTTTAGAATAGAGAATTCCCGCCAGTTTTTTGATCAGGCCATTTGCAGGGATAGTTGTACAAATCGTGATAGTTATTTTTCTTGTCTTAGTCAAATTCTTTATTAGACAATTTGGTGTTTAGGTGGGTAAGCACTTCTTTTACTTTTTTAACAATATAGGTAATAGCTTGTTCTTTATCCATCCCTGCACTAAGTACGATACCAAGTTTGTTACCGTAGGAGTTTGGGGAATCAAAATATTTCAAAGCATGATTAATCTCTTGAGTTTCTTGCCATTCTTGATTTTTTACATCCAACCAAATAGGAGTGTGATTACTTTTGGTGTGCCAGTTTTGATTATCAAAAGATAAAAAGCAACCAAAACTGTAGCTGCGAAAATAAAAGCCATGTCCATATGTTTGACTTTGTGTTTTCAACCCTGAAAAATCGGCGTTTCCCCACTTTCTGAGAATGGAATTGCATTCATTGATTATGTCTGAAAAATGCACTGATCTTCGACCATTCATTGGGTCAAGATCGGACATGCTTAAAGGCGGCATTCCCTCTTCATTCATTTTTTTGCATAACTCTTTCATTTGAGTTAAGTCAGAGGATAAATGTTGATCGTGATCTTTGCTATTTTCTTTTTCGACTAAAGTTAAAAAAAACTCCCAAGAACTAAAGAATATTTTGTCACTTTGATTTTTGCTTCTTTTATTGACTTCCGCTTCTAGTGATACAAGTCTTTTGGCAGGAGCGAGAAAAAGAAGTTTTCCGTTAGTCGCCAACTCTTCTAGATAATTATTTGGTTGATTTGAAGTAAGATTTGCCCAAAACTTCCCCTCAATGATTATTGTTTTATTTCCATTGTCATCTAAACCTGTAACGTCTGGTCTTCCATTAGTCGTTGTAGATAATTCTGTGACGTAATGGCTCGGCACTTTTTCGATATCGAGCAAGCTTTTTAAGGCAGCTTGTGCTTGTGGATACTCATTTAGAAGATACGTAACACTGCTGTTTGCTACATTTTCATACTCTGAAATGAAATTACTTGCTATATGAGTTAGTAGTGATTTTTTCATGATCATTTTATCCTCGCGCAGAAGAACTTAATTCCTTTTTACCTTCTACTCCCTGCTATCTTGCAAAACTCGCTGAAAGGCTTTCAGTAAAACGCCACGCTGCTCAAAGCCCGATTCGCCCAATTCAGACAAGCCCAAATAGAGCCGTTCTTTGCAGCGGCGCAGCAAACCCGTCGTCAGGCGAGCCAATGTTTCCTGATTTGCAAGAACATCATCCGCATCTGTCCAATAATGCCCATCGGCGTTATCCCAACTGCGCGATAAAACATAGGGGTGTGTCAGCGGTTGGAAGAGCCGTTCCACCCAGCCATCCGAGCCGGGGTTCAGCCAAAATTGCACCGCCACAGCTCGATTTTGCATCAAAAATGTATAGGCTGGCGCAACCAGTACCGCGTTTTCCTCTTCCATTTTCCACGCGCCCAAATACTGCGCCGCGATCACGCCCTCGCTGAGCATGTCGATATATTCGCGTCCCAAAGTCAGGGCATCGGTATCGGCAGAAGCCATTGCCCAACGGAATTTTTTGACCGATTCGATCAGGCTGGCGGCAACGCGGGCTGAATCCAGATCACGATGGAATCCAAATCCGGGTTGGGAGAGAATTTCACCAAATAATTTGCGTAAAAAATGATCGAAGGGGACGACATCCTGCTCTTGATAGGATAGAAGCCATTCTCTCAATTGCGTGTAGCGACCACCGAAGACGTAGGTGATTCGCTCCTGAATTTCTGGCTTGATTCCGTCAAATGGACTGAGTGCCAAGTCCCGAGCGCGATATACGATCTTTGTCAGCAAGTTGGCACGGATTAAGTCGAGGCCATCTATCGCTTGCATCAGCGCATAAGCCACGTCAAATTCGCTCGGACGGATTCCCCATTGTGGATGCGCCAGCGCAGCCAGCGTCAGCAAAGATTGTGTCGCAGGTTCATCTCGCAAAGATCGTGATGGCCTGTGTGAACGAACGGGGATTCCGCGTGTTTCAAGTCTGTGCATTAACGAAAAGCGCAGCGCATCTGAGAGATAGGGAGCAAGAACAACAATATCGGCAGCTTCAATGCCTTCTTCGAGAAGCGTGGCAATTTCTTCAGTCAGCCAATCGAGTAGTTCAGGGTAAAAGTGGGCGTCTGCATATTGTAAGACCCCCTCTCTGAAACCATTGAGTGGGGCGTTTGTGATAGTTGGGTTTATTACATTGGCGAGAGAATTGCTCAGGGCTAAAATATCTTCCGATGCTACGAAAGAATCATGCAAAGATGCTTGAGTGGGGCAGAGCTCACTTAATCGCCACGCAGTTTCCGGGTCAGCACCGAGGAAGCGACGATATCCCGCATTTTCATCATAAATGAGTAGCGCGGAGTCGAAGTCGGGCATCCACTCTTTGATCAGATCGTGTGCGCGGGGAATATCCTCTTCGAGATTATCATAGATCAAATGGCGATAAGTACGAGTCAGATAATCCTGCACAATGGGGTTGCCCCAGAGATGATCCCAAAAAATTTCGAGCTGAAGGGAGAAATCCAGTAAATTATGTTCAAGGCAATATTCACGAAAACGATTGGCGCAATCTTGGGTATCCTGATAAATGCGTCGTTGAGACGGATCGCCGAGCCAGGCTTTATCGAGTCTTTCTCCGATCTGCGTATGCGGAAAACCGATCGCGGCGGCCTTATTGAGATTATCAATTACCTGGCTATAAAGACGATTGCGATTGATAGTTAAAGATTCAAAATAGCCTTCATCAAGTAATGGGCGAACAAGGTGCGCCATATAATATTGAGCAGTTTCGAGCGTTAGGAAAACGGGCGGTTCTTCGGGATTGGCGAAGCCAGCAGCTTCAGTGGCAATAGGCCAAAAAAGATCAACCATGCGACGAGCAAGACCGCCAACCGTTGCGAGCGTGACTTGACCACCCGCGCCAACTTCGGGGCTGCGAAGAATTTCCTGATAAGGTTCTTGCAGAGTCCGTTGCGGTGTTAGAACAAGAATACTCTCACCATAAACGCCCTCTTCGAGCAGATAGCGCATTCGCTCCACGCCGACGGTTGTTTTGCCACAGCCAGCAGGGCCAGAGAGAAATATGCGCGCATCGAGGGGCGCGGTGATAATGTCGTGTTGGAGTTTGTTTAGGTACATGTTGTTTTATCTCTTTTTTATGCACTCTCGAATCATGGGCCATTGAGAAAAAATGCCTCGAACCATTTTCTTGCAATATCTTTTTATTAATTTTGAATAATGAGCAAGTTCTTTGTCAATGTCTGATATCGTATCCCAAGGTGTATCTTCAAATGAGTATCTAGAATTTACGCAAGTACTTACAATTTTGATTTCGATTCTTCCAGGTCGCACACTATTTTTTAAAATATCATCCCTCGTTTTTCCAAAAGGTGCGATCGCGATGTGGAGTTTTCTATTATATTCAAGAAGTACTTGGATTTCGCACCTTTCTGATTCTAGATAATAGAGCCCTGGTTGGTCTTTTCGTAAGGAGAAGTCGTGTTTTGTTTCTAAGAATCTAAGATGTTTTTTGATAGATGATAACAATTCTTCGTCACGACTCATATCACAAGCTCCGTTTTCAAATTCATTATTATTTCATTTGATAATATTATTCAGAGGGTATAGGAGGAAAGAAGCTTTGTCAAGCAGCGAGCGGAGAATAACAGATTATCCCCCTTTTGGCAGACTTGCTTCTCCCTCTTTGGCATGATAAACTTTTATGTGAAATGTCAAATTCCCTCCTTATTATCACCCCACAAGCTAGTTTTGGAGAACATATCCGCCAAAGCTTGGAAGAAAGCAACCCAACTTACGTTGAGATTGTGGATTCTAAGGTCGCGGCTCTCTATAAATTGGACGAAAGGCAGTTTACCCATGCCTTTTTAGATAGGGATTTGAAAAACGAGTCCATCCCCGACCTTGGGCTTGCGTTGCGTGCAAAAAACCCGGATCTGCGCCTTGTCGTTATCTCTCCGAGAGAGAGCATGCCCCGATTCGATGTACTCAAACCCTGGAGCTTATTACATAAGCCTTTCTTTCTCCCCGACCTTCTTCGCATTGTCGATGGAGATTCAAGACCCTCTATTTCACTCTCCCCAGTTAAAGAAACTGTGACTGAAAATAACAAAGAAGAAGATCCTCTCGAAGATGGCAATACCCTGGTCTGGCTTAAAGACGTAAATAAAGCTGCCCAGCATCTTACGCGTTTAACCCTGGAATCTTCTGCCCAAGCCGCGCTGATCATTCGCCGCGAAAAGATGTGGGCATATGCCGGTCAACTTTCTGATGAAGCCTCTGCGGAATTGGTTAAAACCGTTATCCGAGATAAAAAAACAGGAGACCTGCTAAAGTTCCTCCGCCTTAATACGACACAGGCAGAGCACATGCTTTACGCAACCCAACTCGGAAATACGGCAATTCTGGTGATGATCTTTGATGCAGAGACACCCTTTAGCGCAATTCGGCGTCAGGCAACACACCTATCAGAATCCCTCGCTTTTTCCTTGCAATCAAAAGATACACCAAAACCTGTAGCCGTAGCTCCTTCTGCTCCTCCAGTAGAAAAGTCTTCGCAAGAAAAAGAAGCTGACGACCTGATCGATCTCTTTGATTTTGACGAAGAAGAAAGCGGAAATCTCCCTCCCATCTCCGAAATTTTAGAGAATATACCGAACCCTACGCCAAATAGTGCTGCCTCTGAAGCGAAAACTTCGGCGCCAACAAGTACACCCAGCTCGCCGAGTTCTTCGAAAAGTTCGGTTTTCAATGAGCCGATGCCTAATCCTTTTGCAAAAACACGCGCAGATCTTTCCAATAAAAACCCGAACATCTCTTCACGAGAATTATCCCCGGCTATCCGTGCTGAAGAATTCTATGCAAGCAATCAAAACGTAGACCTTGACGAAACTCGTGTGCAAGCAGCACAACCCCAGCAAAATATCGAAATTGATCTAAATGCGACACGTGTGCAGGCTGCACAAAGACCAGAATCCATCGAAATTGATCTTGATGCAACACGCATTTCAAAATCGCAACGTCCCGAAACCCCTGTGCGCAAAGCAAAACCTGATGAATTGATCTCAACACGCCCTCATTCCATTACCGAAGTTGCTGGTCGCGCCATTCTTGAATCTGCACCTACAGGCACCTATGATCTCACTTATGCTTGTTTGCTCGTTCCGCGCTTTAGCAAGCATCACTTGACAGGTGATCTCGCAGATCGTCTCTCTGATTGGATGCCCAATATCTGCGTTGCTTTTGGATGGCGATTAGATCATCTTTCTGTGCGCCCCGATTATTTACAATGGGTGGTCAATGTCCCGCCCACTGTTTCGCCTGGCTATCTAATGCGCATTATGCGAAAGCAAACCTCCGAGCGAATCTTTGAAGATTTTCCGCGCCAAAAGAAAGATAACCCCTCCGGAGATTTTTGGGCGCCCGGCTATCTTATTATGGGTGGTAGCCAGCCACATCCCTCTACGCTGGTGGAAGACTATATCCGACGCACGCGTGAGCGGCAAGGAATGTGACCAGTCTTTTTTGCAAAACTTTAGTTCAGACATAGGTGACGAGTATAGAGCGAATTTCTCCTCTCACTCGTCACTTTTCACTCATCACACTTTTTCCTTCTTCTAAAAACACAAAAACTTATGCCCCCAACCCTTTATCTCATTGACGGACACGCCCTCGCCTACAGAGCCTATTTTGCCCTCAGCGCTGGAGACCCTGACCGCTGGAAAACATCCGCAGGCGAACCGACGGGCGGCATTTATGGTTTCGCCAGCGTGCTTTTACGTTTGCTCGAAAACGACAAACCCGATTATATGGCCGTCGCCTTTGATGTTGGCAAAACCTTTCGCCATGAAATGTATCCCGAATATAAAGGCACGCGCGCCAAAATGCCCGATGACCTTCGCCCGCAGATCAAACGCATCCGCGAGATGGTCGATATTTTCAATTTGCCGCGTCTCGAAATGGAAGGCTTTGAAGCCGACGATGTTCTCGGCAGCGTTGCTCGTGTCGCATCTGAAGAGGGGCTTGGCGTAAAGATCATCACTGGCGACCGCGACCTTCTGCAGCTTGTGGATGAGCGCGTTATCGTCAATCTGCCTGGTCGTTCCATGAGTGATGCGCGCGATTATTACCCCGCCGACGTGGTCAAAAAGCTCGGCGTGCGCCCCGATCAGGTGGTCGATATGAAAGCACTCATGGGCGATAGTTCGGATAATATCCCCGGCGTGTATGGGGTTGGGGAGAAGACTGCGCAAAAATTGCTCGCAGAATATGAAACCCTCGACGGCATTTATGAGCATTTGGATGAGATACCGGGACGCTTCAAAAATAAACTTGCTACCAATAAAGAAATAGCCTACCTGAGTCAAGAGTTGGCGCGCATTAAATGCGACCTCGACATCTCGGTGGATCTCGAACATGCGCGCGCCACCAAACTGGATATCGCTGCGGTGACCGAGCTTTTCCGTGAGCTTGAAATGCACTCGCTCATCAAAAGGCTAAACAGACTATCTCCCACGCCCATTGTTGCGCCCACCGCTGATGGGCAGCTATCCCTTTTTAGCGCGGGGGAAGCGGCATCAAGCTATTCGCCGGAAGAATCTTATTCCATCACTACCCAAGTTGTGGACACGCACGAAGCATTAGCCGATTTGGCAGAAAAATGCCAACAGGCAGAGATGATCGCACTCGATACCGAGACGACCTCCACAGATCCCACACAAGCAGATTTGGTCGGCATCTCATTGGCAACGGAAACGGGGATGGGCTATTACATCCCGACCGGGCATTCGCAGGGCGAGCAGTTGGATGTCGATGAAGTTTTGGATGTGTTGCGCCCGGCGTTGACAAATCCTGATATTCAAAAAATTGGGCATAATCTGAAATATGACATCATTATGCTGGCGCGATATGGCTTGCAGGTTGCGCCGCTTTCTTTTGACACGATGATCGCCGAGTGGCTGGTGAACCCGGCTTCACGGAATTTGGGCTTGAAGAAGCTGGCTTTTGCGCGTCTTGGCGAGCAGATGATCGAAATTGAAAAATTGATTGGCAAAGGGAAAAAACAGATCAGCATGGCAGATGTGAGCATTGAAAATGCCGCGCCCTATGCCGCCGCCGATGCGGAGATTTGTTTGCAACTTTATCCGCTTTTGGAGAAAGATTTGGCGCGGGTTGGCTCACGTGAATTGCTTGATGAGATGGAATTGCCGCTTATCAAGATACTTACGGAAATGGAAATGGCAGGGGTTTTGTTGAATGTACCTTTCTTTAGCGAGTTTTCAGACCAGTTGGCGACACGTTTGGCAGAGATCGAAAAAGAAGTGATCGAGTTGGTGGGGAAAGCCTTTAACTTGAATTCTACGCAACAACTTTCAGATGTGCTTTTCACGAAACTGGGTTTGCAGCCTCCCGACCGCACGCGCAAAACAAAGAGTGGGCATTATTCCACGTCGGCAGCCGTGCTGGAAGGGATGCGCGGCGACCACCCCGTTGTGGATTTAATTTTGGAGCAACGCGAACTCTCGAAATTGAAATCCACTTATGTGGATGCGTTGCCAGCGGCAATAAACCCCGCTACAGGGCGCGTACATACATCTTTTAATCAGACAGGCTCGGTGACGGGGCGTTTGGCTTCGTCGAACCCGAATTTGCAGAATATCCCCATTCGCTCGGAGTTGGGACGGCGCGTGCGTAAAGGCTTTATTGCCGACGAAGGGAATGTCTTGCTGGCGATTGATTATTCACAGATCGAATTGCGGATTGTCGCGCATATGGCGCAAGATAAGACGATGTTAGCGGCGTTCAATTCTGGGCAAGATATTCACGCCACAACAGCGGCGGGGATTTATAACGTTGCGCTGGATGATGTCAGCAAAGACATGCGCCGCCATGCAAAAGCGGTCAACTTTGGGCTGATCTATGGCATGTCCGCTTTTGGCTTGACACGTTCCACAGACTTAACACTGGCAGAATCAGAAGATTTTGTTGCGGCTTATTTCGAAAAATTCCCCGGCGTGAAACGATATTTAGATAATATCCGCAAGGTGGCGACAGAGCAGGGCTATGTGGAAACATTGCTTGGGCGACGACGATACTTCCCCGCTTTGCAGAATCTTGCTAATCAGCAAGTGCGTAACCGTGAAGAACGCGAAGCCATTAACGCGCCCATTCAGGGGACGGCAGCCGACATCATGAAAATATCCATGCTTCATGTTGCCAAAGCGCTACAGGATGCAAAACTAGGTGCGAAAATGCTCTTGCAAGTTCACGATGAAGTCGTAATTGAATGCCCGGAGAGCGAATTAGAGATTACAATAGAAGTCGTTACGAAAGCAATGGAAGAAGCATACTCTCTTGATATTCCGCTTTCCACAGAAGCCCGCTCCGGGCTAACGTGGGGCGATCTTTAGGAGAATTAGCTTTCTGAAGTCTAAGGCCTAAAAAAACGAGATAATTTTATGTCAGGAAACCAAGGAAAATTCCAAAAAGCAATGAGTAAGGGGCATTCTGCAGCGTGGGACCAATTATGGGATAAAGCTGCGTCTGCCTATAGAGAAGCGTTAATAGAATTTCCCGATGATCCTAAAGCCCTCTCAAGTTTGGGTTTGGCTCTTTATCAAATTCAGGAATTTGAAGAAGCTTTGCAGACCTATCAGCGTTTATCTGAAATCTCTCCCGATGATCCAACCCCCTTTGAAAAAAGGGCTCAATTATCAGAACGGCTAGGCAATTTAAAAGCTGCTGTAGCTGCGGCAACAAAAGCCGCTGATCTTTATTTGAGCCAAAAAGATGTCAATAAAGCCATTGAAAACTGGTCACGTGTTACGCAGCTTGACCCAGAACATGTTTTGGCACATTCTCGCCTTGCTTTGGTACATGAACGCTTGGGGAACCAAAAACGAGCAGTAACAGAATATATTGCCCTTGCGAGTCTGATGCAACGCTCTGGAAAAGAGAAAAAAGCTATAGACTTGTTGGAACGCGCATTAAAAATTGTGCCAGGTAGCCAAGCGGCACAACAGGCGCAGAGCTTGATCAGCTCCGGGCAATTATTGCCAAAACCGATTCGTCCAAAAGGTGGCACAGGCCCACTTCGTATTGCCAAAGTAAAACAGCTCACAGAGCCAGAAAAAGAAATTTCTAAGAGCGACGACCCCATTGGTGAGGCAAGCAAAAAATCGCTGATGATCCTTGCTGAAATCCTCTTTGAATATTCCGACACGAGTAGCGATCAACAAGCAAAGAAAGGCTTGCAAGCTATTATGCACGGCTCTGCCCAATTATCCCTCAGGAATTTGGAGCAAACTAAAGTAGTGCTTCATTTGGGGCAGGCGATTGATGCACAATCAAAAAATCAGGATGAACTTGCTGCAGATGAGTTAGCACACGCACTCTTGGCAGGATTTGAGCACCCCGCTCTATATTTTAATTTAGGGATGCTTCGCTCAAAAGGAAGCCGGATCGAGAGCGCAATGCCGCATCTCCAACACGCGGTCAAACATACCGATTTTGGGCTTGCTGCGCGTTTGTTGATGGGGCAGAACCTTCGACATTTGGGGCGTATCCCCGAAGCCGCCACAGAGTATCTCGAAGCGCTAAAAATTGCCGATGCAATGATCGTCCCTGAAGATCAAGCAGATTCTCTGCGACAGCTATATGAGCCGCTGATCGAAGCCCAAGCGCAATTGGACGACGAGAAAGCTCATCTGCGTTTATGTGAGAATGTAGATGAAATGCTCATGCAAAGAAATTGGCGTGAAAATCTTCGTGATTCGCGTAAAGAACTCCCTAATGCAGATGGTGAAATGTTGATGCCTTTGGCCGAAATCCTAATTCAGGCGCAGAGCGGGCAAGTATTGGGGGCGATGTCCCGTATCCACGAGCTAGCACGTTCGGGACACGCGCGTTCCGCTATGGATGAAGCTTTCCAGGCGATTGCTTATGCGCCTACTTATTTGCCCCTCCATTCGCTGATCGGGGATCTTCTTATCCAGGATGATCGTAAAGATGAAGCCATTTCAAAATATGGCGTTATCGCCGATGCTTATGGCGTTCGTGGCGAAGCGCATCAGTCCACTGTTTTTTTGCGAAAAATCATCAAACTCGCGCCGATGGACCTTTCCTCACGCACAAAATTAATTGACCAATTGACAGCGCGTGGCGAAATTGATGATGCTATTCGCGAATATCTTAATTTAGCCGATATATACTATCGCCTTGCTGAGTTGGATATGGCACGTAAAACTTATACAACGGCATTACGCGCTGCGCAACAGGGGAATGCCGAACGCTCCTGGAATGTACGTATTTTGCAACGCATGGCAGATATTGACATGCAGCGTTTAGATTGGAAACGAGCGGTAAGGGTTTTTGAACAACTTCGCACCCTGCGCCCGGATGATGTAGATTCGCGTAGAAAATTGATCGACTTAAATCTGAAGTTGGCACACCGTTCGCAAGCTTTAAGTGAATTAGATAGCTATATCGGATATGTGGAAGAACATCCAAATGATGAGAACGATATGTTGACCTTATTACAAGGTCTGATAGACGACCATGATTCTGTGCCACAATTGCATCGTATGCTGGGCGAAGAGTATGCACGCCTTGAGAAAAAAGATGAGTCAATTAGAGCCTTTGACCTTGCTGCAGAGATGTTCATGGATGTTGGCGAAAATGAACAAGCCATGAAAACAATTAATATGCTCTTGCGCTTAGAGCCAGCCAATGCAGATGAGTATAGAAAAGTATTGGCACAAATTCAGTCGAGTTAGAAGATTTTGTAGTTACAGAGCAAATAAAATTAAGAAGATGCCAAGTTTTCTTTGGCATCTTCTTCGTTAAGGAGGACAAGAGTTGGGAAGCAAGTTAGATTTTCTTCTGGTAAACTCTCGCTATGTCAAAAAAGAAACTTTTAATCTCACTTATCATTTTGCTCGTTCTCGGGGTTGCTCTTTTGCAAATTCCGCGCGTCAAATCGGCACTCTCTTGGCGATATGAAAAAATGACCATATATGTAAAGAATGTTGTCAATCCGCCAGGACCTGTGCCGACAGCATTGCCGATCACCGTTGTCCCATCTCAAAAAGAAGCTACAGCAACTCAACCAGCACTTACAGCTACACCTGAGCCTTCTGTGCCGACTATGGCTGTAACCGCAGTCCCGCTTCCTGTGCAGGTTTCATTAGCCAGACCACCTTATGAACAGCAGACCCCAAATAATTGTGGTCCCGCTACGCTCTCGATGGCATTACATCTATATGGTTGGGAAGGCAGCCAAGTTGAGATCGCTGACCAGATCAAGCCTGTTTTACAAGATCGCAATGTAAACCCCGAAGAAATGGCATATTATGTGCGTAATTTTGCTGGATGGTTGAATATCGGCTATCGTGTAGCTGGCGACGTGCCCACGCTCAAAAAACTCTTGGCAGCAAATTACCCCGTAATTATCGAGAGCGTTACCAGCCTTGACCCTAACGATGCGCTTGGCCCTACAGATGATCTTTGGGCTGCACATTATCTTCTTTTAACGGGATACGATGATGATGCTCAAACCTTTACGATTCAAGACTCTTATCATGGGGCAGATTTGACCATCTCATACGAGCAGCTTGAAGAAGAATGGGAGCCTTTTAATAATCTATATATGTTGCTCTATTCTTCGGATGACGAAAGCGAACTCGAATTTTTACTTGGTACCGATTGGGATGTGGATGCCAATCGTCAACGTGCTCTTGCAAATGCCCGCTCGAACGTTGAAGCAGATCCAAACAACGCTTACGCTTGGTTCAACTTGGGCAGTGATCTGGTTTATTTTGGAGAATACGAAGAAGCGGCTCTCGCTTACGACAAAGCGCGTGAACTTGAATTGTTACCTCAACGCATGTTCCGCTATCAATTTGGTCCTTTTTGGGCTTATTTCCACGCTGACCGTATAGATGAATTGATTTTGTTGAGTGATTATGCGCGTAGTATTACAAATATGTCCGAAGAAACCTGGTTTTGGTATGGTTGGGCGCTTTATAGGCAAGATGATTTCAAAGGTGCAAAAGCTGCATGGGAAAAAGCGCTATCCATTAACGATTCCCCTTATGCAGATGCTCATGGTGCGCTTGAGTATGTTAAATAATTGATGTTACGCATTGCCCCCTGCCTTTCAGGCATCCCCCCATTTTGAAAAGCAAAAATAGGGAAACTAGCATAATTAGTGTTTTTTTCGAAAAAAACTAATTAAAGATCAAGCCCCTCCCCTAAATTCCATGCCCTTGGAATTTGGGGGAGGGTGGGAGGGGGTAAAAACAGCAAAAAACATTTTGTGCGTAACATGAGTTAAATAACTGTCCCCTTTTTCCCCAGCGGAGCGATGGGCAGGGCAATAGTTTCTTAGAGTATTCATGTGAATAAAAAAGCACAGCATAATAGCTGTGCTTTTTTGCTTCTATTTACAGAAAATTTACACTCTTTGCTTTTTCTGACGACTGAAAAAGTAAAATAAAGCTCTTGCCACAGTCAGTATCAGCATGGCTACAGACATGACTGCGCCAGCGGTGATGATTGACAATTCCCAAGTGCTAATGCGTTTGGCAATGCGATTTGGCTCTAACTTGCCAATTCGTTCTTGAAGACGTTGCATCACATCATTTGGCGGGTGTATAGATTGTAGCGCCCCGGAAAGGGAGCTTTCCAACTCGCTAACTTCTTCTTTAACAGCCTTGTATTTCTTTTCGATTCTTTTGTTCATTGTTTTACCCTGCGGGATAAAAGACAAGCCCTAGCGTGCCAGGTCCAAAATTTGTTGCAAGAGAAAGCGAAAGATCTGTAAGAACGACATCTTTCACGTTATATTGACTTTTTGCCTCTTCTAGCAATTTCTCAGCAGACTTGATGTCGCGTGCGTGAACGATTCCAAAGTAAATCTCATCGTTACCGGCAAATTCTTTGCCCATTTCAATAACACGATTTATCGCTTTTTTGCGGGTACGCACTTTGTCTACCATATCCACAATGCCGTCGTGGAGAACGGCAATCGGTTTGATGTTCAGGGCAGATGCCAGCGCAGCGGAGAAAGTGCCGACCCTGCCGCTCATTCGGGCGTATTCGAGGGTGTCGAGGGTCAGGATAATTTGGATGTTGCTTTTAACTTTGTCAAAATAGGCAAGAATTTCGTCAGAGCTTTTTCCATCTCGTTCCATTTTTCGGGCTTCACGGCACATGAATCCCAATCCAAGTGAACCACCTTCAGAATCCACAGGAATGATATTGAAGGTATCTTTGAGTTCTTCTGCTGCAATGACCGCTGAAGCATAAGTGCCCGATAATTTGCTCGTCACATGGACAGAGAGAATGGTATCACCTTCTTTTGCGATCTTTTTGTAGAATTCGACAAATTGATGGGGAGAAGGCTGTGCTGTTTTCGGAACGATCTTGGTCTCTTCTACTTTTTCATAAAAACTGTCAAAATCCAAGTCTATGAATTGTAGATAGGTTTTTTCTCCAAATTGAATATTTATAGGAATAGTATGAATTTGATATTCATCAGACCATTCAGGGGGCATGTCGGCCGCGCCATCAGTGACGATATGTAGCATTTTATTCTCCTTCAATTTCAATGACTAAATCATCTACTTGATCGCGTAGTGCCAATAAGGTGCGGTGATAAAGGCTCTTGACTGCCCCTTCGCTGCGTCCCATAATTTCACCGACCTCTGCATTTGAGTAATGCTCAACGAATTTCAGGATAAGCAATTGCTGACGGTCGGGCGGGAGCGTACGAATTAGGCGTAGCAGGGCATCTTGTTTCTCTGTGCGTAAAATGGTTGTTTCGGCGTGCTCATTTTTTGCCGGCAGCACCATTTTTTCTGTAATGGTCAATTCTTTTTTGCGGCTGCGATCTCTATACCAATTGGCAACGAGGTTATGAGCAATTCTGTACAGCCATGCAGAAAAAGGAACTCCGCGATCTTGATAATTTAGGATATGCTTCATTGCCCGTTGAAAGACACGTGCAGTTAAATCTTCTGCATCGTGGACATTGCCCGTTCTATAGTAGATATAGTTGTAGATGCGGTCGAGATAATGTGCATAAAGGAGACCAAAGGCCTCTTTGTCGCCCTGAGAAGCTTTTTTGAGTATTTCTTTTTCGTTTTGTTCAGGCACCGGCTTTTCCTAATATTTACTTGCCGGCAGGGTTGCATATAACAACCCCACCGGATTTTAGAAGTTTCTTTCGTTTTTTTGAGTATAACATGCAATTTTTGCGTATCTCTTGGCGTGATTTAGGTAGTTTAAAATTGACTTTTGTAGAACTTATGTTACGTAGTTTCATTCTTTTGCCATCCTGCCCTCCTGCGCGCCCTGCCTTTCAGGCATCCCCCCATTTTGAAAAGATAAAATGGGGGGAGCAGGCAAAAAGAGTGTTTTTGGGAGAAGCTCCTCCCCTAAATTCTGCTTTTAGAATTTGGGGGAGGCTGGGAGGGGGCTGAGCCAGCTCAATTAGTGTTAGTGTGTAAGATTAGCTATAGAATCACAAATACCATAAGAGAAAATTATTAGTACAAAGTGTGGCTCTATTCGGTTCTATTCTCCGGAATTTTTCTCCAGAATAATTTTTGTAAATGCCTTGACGATCTTTGGATCAAAATGTGTGCCAGAGCCTTCTTTTATATGGGCCAATGTCTTTTCTTTTGACCAGGCTTCTCGGTAAGGTCGTACATTCGTTAGCGCATCGTATACATCAATGATCGCAAAGATACGTGCGGGCAAGGGGATTGCCTCTCCACTTATTCCTTCAGGATACCCACTACCGTCCCATTTTTCGTGATGATAGCGGGGAATATCTAATGCCGGTACCAAAAAGGGAATATTTTTTAGCATTTCATAGGCATAGATCGTATGCTGGCGCATAATCGCCCATTCCTGATCGTTTAGAGGACCTGCTTTGTGTAAAATAGAATCGGGAATGCCCATTTTCCCTACATCATGTAAGAGGGCTCCACGATTAATATGCTCAATTTTACGGGAATCTATCCCCATAGCGGTAGCAAGCTTTGTTGTAAGTTTGGTTACGCGGCGGCTGTGCCCTTCTGTTTCCATATCGCGTAGTTCTAGTGCACGCGACCATCCTTCTAGGGTGGAATCATAAGCTAGACGCAAATCCTGATTGCTTTTTTGTAAATCCGTAAATAAAGATGCATTATCAATAGCTATCGCGGCTTGACCAGCCAATGTAGTTAAGAAACTTTCCCACTCAGCATTGGGCAATAAAGCTTTTCGATGAAAAATTTCTAAAACCCCGTTAACTTTGCCTTTTGAAATTAAAGGTACACCCCAATAGCTAATAAAATTTTCATTTGCCAGTTCGGGTGTCTTGGCAAAAGAGCTTTTTTCTTCTAAATTATCAATGCGAATGATCTGGCGCTTTGATGCTGCTTGCCCCGCTAATCCCTCGCCCATGGCTAAATTAGTGTACACAAGTGCTTTTGTGTGAAAACCCCGTCGCGCAAGGCACGCGAAAGACTGGCTGGATGGACTTTTTACAAGAATAGAGACCGCATCTACCTTGAGTTCTTTTTGGGCTTGTTCAGCAATAACCTCAACAGTTTGGTTGTTGTCTACGCTTTTCGCGATAGCTACATCTATTGTATGTAAGGCTCCTAATCTGCCTAGACGTCGTTTTGCATCTTCATAAAGACGTATATTTTCTATAGCCAAGGCAGCGCGTTCAGCGAATGCAAGCAAAAGACGTTGATCGTCTGCGCTAAAAGTGTTTTTCTCAGGGCTTTGTACGTCAATGGCTCCTATGGTCTTTTCCCCTACCTTAAGTGGAACAGCCATCTCTGAGCGTGCTGCTTCCCAATTAGGTTCGTAATTTTTTCGAAGGCTAACATTTGGGCTGTTGATCGCTATGCCTTTGCGTATTACTTCAGGAACCAAGCCATGGCCGTTTATTGCTAAAGTGCTTTGGCTAACTTCTTTTGAATAAGTTCCTGCAACTGCAACTCGTTGCAGGATAAGAGAGTTATCATCAGCAAGAATAAGGCTGCAATTACTATGTTCGAATTCAAATAAGACGGTCTCTACAATTCTGCGTCCTAATTCAGCCAAACTAGGAGATGTGCCTGCAACTAAGGCTCCGGATGCACGATAAAGACGCGCTAGTTCGTCTCTTGTACGTTTTGTTTCTTCTTCTGCCTGCATGCGTTCTGTAACATCTTCTCCTATAGAAAGCAGCATTTGTCTTTTTTGGGGAAGATTCTCATAGAACCCCGTTGTTTGCCAAGAGATAATTCTTTTTTCACCGTTTTTTATCCAAATAGGATTAATATAGGCGTGTGCATCTGCTCCCCAAGCATCTTTCCAGACTCTATTCATTTCCGCTGCGATTTCTTGTTTTAATACTAATGCGAACCAGTCTTTGCCTAGAACATCTTCTTTTGAGTAGCCTGTGATTCTTTCTGCGCCTTTATTAAAAAGACGAACTAAATGATCTTTATCAAGCCCGACAATAATTGCTGTACTGGTATCAATAACTGTTTCTGAAAATTCTTTCTCTTCTTTGAGTGCTTTATTTGCGGCAACTTCTGCACTGATATCTCGCTTCACAAAGGCATAATTGATAATTTCATTTTCATCATCTTTAACGGGGAAGAAATTGGCATCTTCTGTATAAAGGCTGCCGTCGCTTTTTTTATGGATCAGGTTTCCTTCCCAGGTTTTTCCTGTTGTAATCTTTTCCCAAATTCCTTCGTAAACTTCCTTATCCTGAGCACTGTCAAAGGGGATCTTCAGGTCTTTTCCCAGAAAATCTTCTTTTTTGTAGCCCGAAGTTTTTTCGACAAAAGGATTGACATAGATTCCCTTGCCCGATAAGTCCATAATACCGATGGAAATTCGCGCCTGCTCAACGACTTGTACTAATCGTGCGATTTCGCGCCTGGCTTCAACTTGCTTGCTGATATCCCGAAACGCCATCACGACCCCAACTGCATTGCCTTCTTCCATAATTGGGGAGTTGGTATAAGAAATGGGGAAAGAACGCCCATCTTTGCGATAGAAAAAGCTTGTTTTTTCTTCTGCTTGCTTTGGGAAATCAGTGTGCTGATAGATGGGGCAGTCATCAATATTGGCGGGCTTCTCTTCTTCAAAATCGTGATGGTAAAGTTGATGGCTTTTTTTCTGGAGCAGTTCATCTATTTCGTACCCCAACATCTGGCGGCAGGGTTTACAAAGATATGCTTGCCTTCCATATCCATCCCTAAAATGCCTTCTGCCGCAGAATCAAGAATTAGTTTTTGTTGGCGGTGTAATTGTGCGAGCTCCACTTCAGATAATTTGCGGGAAAAAATAGTCGAAACTTGCTGTAAAACTTCTTCTGTTTTTGTTGCGTTGCTTTGATCTGCTTTTTTATCGTAGGATAACTCCAATAAGCCAATTGCGTGCTCTCCCGAAATAATAGGAATAAGATGCACTTTTTCTCGCCCAATTATTGGGATCAAGGCAGGCAATAATGGTGCCAAATTTTTTTTGACCTTGGGGGGAAAAGGAGCAGCGTTGAGGTAATCTTTTAAGAGTTTTGTTAAATCTTTTTTTTCTGTGAGTATTCTTTCTTTTTTATCTGAGATCAAACTAGCATAGATGGAATCTGTATCCAGAGATAATTTTATTTGGGGAATGGAAACACCAAGAAACTCTTCTATTTTTTTATATTTATTCAGCTCATCTTTAGGAATATAAACGAGTAATTCACTATTCTCTTTGTCTCGCAAGTGAACCGCGGCGCTTGCACAAGATAATATGGGTGGTATCTGCTCTGCTAAAAAATCTGCTAGTTCATCAAGTGTTGCGCCCTCGTTGGCGAATTGGTTTATCTCTCTGAAAAGTGCTAATGTATTTTCTTTTTCCTGGCTAAGACGGCGTAATGAAAACTCTTCTATTGCGCGCGCTACAGATGAGCCTAATCTTGTCAGGCGGTCTTTGTGGACAAAGTCTGTCGCGCCAGCTTTGATACTGTCGATGGCTAGTTCGGCTTGTAAATTACCCGTGACAAAGAGAACGGGGATATCCAATTTCTGTTCTTTGAGCAAGTGCAGGGCTGTCATCCCGTCGAAGGCGGGTAGGTTGTAGTCGATGAGAATAATGTCGTAATTGGGTGTTTTCAACGCGCCAAGAAATTCTTTTTTGGTTTGGACGCGTTCCCATTCACAAGCATAACCTTCTGCTTCCAGCATGGTGATATTTAATTCGGCATCGAAGGGGTCATCTTCGAGTAACAGGAGTTTTAGCGGGATGTTCATAATAATCTCGTTTGTTTATAGGGCTTTTGCCCAGGCAGGCGTGCGTCGCACTAACCTCGATAAAAAGATGCTAATCGACAAATAATTTGTGCTTCGAAGGGCAGATTCTTATCATTTTGGTGCGACGCACCCTCTTTTCTCGCTCAAAAGCGAAAGTCTTGGTTTGTTTGATCGCTAATCAATTTCTGCCACCTTACTGGTATTTATCGTAAAGTAAAAAGTCGCGCCTTTGCCTTCTTTGCTTTCTGCCCAAATTTTGCCGCCATGGCGTTCAACAATGCGTTGCACAATGGTCAAGCCGATCCCTGAGCCTTCGAAATCATCGCTTTTGTGTAGTCGCTCAAAGGCGATAAAAAGTCTATCACTATATTCGTTTGGAAAGCCTGTTCCATTATCTTGAATAAAGAAGATTGTCTCGTTTTTTGAATCCAGAGTGCTAATTTCAATAGTCGCTTTCTTACGGAGGCGAGTATATTTTAACGCATTCCCGATTAAATTTTCCCAGAGGATTTTCATTAAACCAACATCTGCCAGGATGGGGGGAAGGGTATCAATTTTCCATGCGATCTGGCGCTTGTTGACCTCATCAAATTGTTGAGCACGGACGCTATCGATGATGGCGTTAGAATCAAGGGATTTAAGGTGAATATCCACTCGGCTTGTGCGCGAGAGGGTTAGCAAATCTTCGATCAGATTTCTCATTCTTTGGGTTGATAGAGTGATATTCTCGAGGTAGTGTTGGGCGTTTTCGCTTAGATTCTTGTTTTCTTTAGTATGTAGTAATTGAGTGAAACTTTCAATATGCCGCAGCGGGGCGCGAAGATCATGAGAAACGGAGTAGGTGAAGGCCTCCAACTCTTCGTTGCTTCTTTCAAGGGCTTGGGTCTTTCTTTTGGCAAGGGTGTTAGCGTGGTTAAGGTCTGCCATCATATTGGTCATACCGGTATTCATTTTTTCAACGGTTTTTACGCGCTGGTTAAGCTCGGCTGTACGCTCTTGAACATTTTTTTCTAGTTTGATATTATGGTTTTTGAGTTCTTCTTCTGCCTGTGCTCGCAAATTTATTTCTTCTTGTGATTGTTCGAAAAGTCGGGCATTATTTACAGAAAGGCTTAGCTGAAAAGACAATGCTTGCAAGAACTCAAGATCTTTTTGTGTATAAGCGTTATTTCTGTAACTCATTACTTGCACGACTCCGATGACTTCTCCTTCTATTTTGAGAGGGGTTGCCAAAAGGGATCTTGTTTTGTGTTCATCTTCGGGAATATCTTTGTTTTCGCCAACATCTCCCTCGTCATTGATGAAATAGATCGTGTTGGTGTTTTTGACTCGTTCTGGGATGTCGCCGATGATGAGAGATTCGCCTTTGCGAATAACGAGACTTTGGGTTCCTTTTCCTTCAGGCTCTAAGGGGATTGGGGGTAAATGGCTGGCCTCTTGTTCTTCGCCCTCATGGATGATGAAGTCACAGTAAATCATTTTCTTTGCGTTGTCGTATTCTGAAAGCATGAGCGTGTCACATTCCATCAGTTTGTTGATGAAATGATAAAGTTTTCGATATAAATCAGGCAAGCTAAGGGTTTCGCTCAGTTCTTTTGCTGCTTCAAAAAGTAAAGCGTTGCTTCTTGCATAAGCGCGGGTTTCGGCTTGTGCTAATTGCCGGGAAATAGCGCTGGCTATGGGTGTAGAGATCAGTTCGAGATTCTCTTTTTCTTCTTCGTTAAAGGCTTTGCTGTTATCGTAATCCTGGAATGCCATAACGCCGATGCTTTTTCCTTGCGCGATCAGTGGGATGCCGAGCCAGAGTGCGGCTTCTTCTCCTCCAATATTGATTTCGCCTTCTTCGTGCAAGGCTCTAATTTCATCTGAGGTTCCCATGAGTGTTTCTTCTCTTCGGTATACATAGTCGCTTAACCCATTTTTTGTCGTGATAACAGGATGAGGGTCAATTTGATCGTTGACGTAAACCATTTTTAGCCGGTCTATGGAATGATCGTAGAGCGCAATATAAAAGTTTTTTACAGAGACGATTTCTTTTATAATTTCATAGATGGAAGGATAAAGTTCTTCTGGCGTTCTGGCACGGTTTCCTTTTTGGGATATACGGTAAAGAATACTTTGCAGACGTTCTGCTCGCTCTTGTTCGGTGATGTCGTTGATCATGACCATCAAAGCGGATTTATCATAATAATCAATCACGATCGCAGAGGCATCAACGGTGATTACAGAGCCATCTTCTTTGACCATCCGTTCTCGGATAAATTCTGGTCCTTCTTCTCCTGATAATCCTTGTTGAATAGCACTCATTACCATTGCCTGGTCGTCGGGATGGACAAACTCAAGAACGTTTTTTCCCAGGAAATCTTTTGTGGATTTTCGCCCCAGCATTTTTACCAGAACTTCATTGGCAAATACAATTTGATTATCTATATGGATGGCAACGCCAATGAATAACCCGCTGATCATATTGCTATAACGTGCTTCGCTATCTTTGATTTTTTCTTCCCTTGCTACCTGTTCGGTGACATCGTGGATTGTGCCGACAGAGCGAATTGCTTCTCCATCATCATCGTAAAAGGTTTCGCAGTACTCATTGACAAACTTCAAAACACCATCTTTTGGTTGCAGGCGATGAGTAATGCTATAAGCTTTTTTCTCTTTTACAGATTTTAGATAGGCCAAGTTTACTAACTCTCTATCTTCGGGGTGGATATTATCAAGAAAAGCTTCGTAGGTAGCCCCAAATTCTTGAGGTTTCATCCCAAAAATTCTATAGACTTCATCTGACCAATAAAGCGAGTTTGTTTTTAGGTTTAGTTCCCAGTTTCCGACGTGAGCAATGCGTTGTGCCTCTTTAAGCCTTATCTCACTCTTACGCAAAGCCTCCTCTGCCAACTCCCGCCTCTTTACATCATGTTCTAACTGCACATTCTTTTCTTCCAGATTTTGGGCATGTTTTTTTGCCTTTTGACGAGAAAGATCTAAGTCGCTTGCCATCTGGTTGAAGGCAGAAACAAGTTGCCCTACTTCATCCTGGCGGGAGAATTCTACGCGATGAGATAAGTCACCAGCACTGATAGCTTGTGTAGATTTAGCTAAAAACTTGATCGGGTCAATAATTTTCCCTGAAAGATAGATCGCAAACCCTATCGCTAATGCAAAAATAATTAGCATGATAAAAATGTGTATGTCCTCAAAGCTTTCGGACAGTTTCTAATGGAGACTTTTAGCCTCGTTG
>JABGQT010000047.1 GCA_018648685.1 Anaerolineae bacterium | reverse complement strand
CATGCTCCTCGCAGAGACATTTCTTGGGAAGGCTGAGTAGTTACGTTAAAAAAAATAAAAGGTTGGCGTTTTTTATATCTCCAACCTTTTTTATTTAATCTGAGATGAAAAGGTGCACCACACTTGTTTCAAGCTTGATACCATTAAAATATCGCCATCCCGACGAAAAGCATTTTCCGCTAATACCTGCCTACTGACAGATCAACATCAAGAGCATAAGCTTCAATTCCCCCACGCAAACTCACCACATCTGCCAGGCCTTGAGATAGCAACCATCTAGTCACCTGAGCGCTGCGAATCCCATGATGACAAGCCACAACAATTTGAGAATCTTCAAACAAAGCTTCAATTCCATGTTGGGCTATTTGGCTAAGTGGTGCTAGTTTTATACGCGCATCATCCCAAGATGCACGGGATAACTCCCATGGCTCACGGATATCCAAAAGAACGAAGGCTTCTTCAGACTTGAGCATACTTCCCAAATCAAGGACACTGATCTCCGGAATACTCAAGCTCGCCAAAACCCTCGGTTTACCGCTCTCATCTCTTCTGTGGTCACGAAGGCATCTTCATCTACTTCACGGATGATCTTTGCCGCTAGATTGACCTGCTTTCGCAAGACGGCGACATTGAGCACACTTACCATCCCGTCTTTTCCACGTGCAGAAACTTCGGTCACAGCAAAACCTGCATCACGGAGGCTTTCGGCCAATTCTGCACCACGCAGCGAGCTAATCACCTCCACGCGGACATAGCCGATCGCCATTTTGCCTTCGATCCAAACACCGAGCACCCCCCCTGTAGCATATCCGGCTGCATAGCTAATGATATTTAACGGGTTATCTAAATTACTTAGCACAGATGTGATCGCAACAACAAAAATGACCGCTTGGAAAAAACCCAGAAGCCAAGAAGCTCCTTTGCTCCCACGCATCCCAACTAAAAAGCGTAAGGTGCCAAGAGCCATATCAATAACACGCAGCACAAAGATCGTCAGAGCATAAGCCCAAGCGGGGAATGTTAGAAGGAGTTCTTGCATTTTATTTTCCTATGAAGATACACATCGTGTTTGTAAATAGGCCAGAGTTTTCGCTAAGAGTTAGCGTAATGCCCGCATCTTGTCGTTGTAGTCTTCTGGCGTATATGCTCTACGAGACGATGATACAATTTGCCCTTCCTTCTTCAACTTATTCAGTGCTTTTACTGCGCCGTCGCCATCGTCAATGCCCCAGAACTTGTGTTTGCGGATGCGGGTTTGGGTGCGTCCTTTTCTTTTCACTGTATATTTCTCTATGGCATAAAGAATATCACTCTTACCGTTTTTCTTTTCTTTGCGCTTAAGGGGTGTCAATTGTGTGTAAGAACGGCTTTGCACGCTTGTTTTTTTCTTTGCAACGATCTGCATTACACGCTGATTAGAAACACAGTAGGTTGTCTTCTGTGCATCTTTATAGGAAAAAAAGGGCAGCAAAAAAATGGCTATACCTATAAAAGCAAAGAAAGCGATCACAGCAATCTGAAGGCCTACTTCTGTATCAGGCTCTATATGGAGTTTTCCACCATAAGGATTGAAGGCTGTTAAGAAGGCTTTGACGGCCATGCCAAAGAAAAGAAAGCTGAAGAGACTTTCCGGAATCCGCCTAATTGCTACCGACTTAGGATCAGGATATCCGATCCAGGCTATTTTTTCGCCTTCATTGAGTACGTTTCGTACATGATCAGGAACAAGCTCCATATTAGCACTTCCTTTCACAGTAGTTTGATAATCTCTATATTTTAGTCCATTTTTTTAGTTTAGGCATCCAGTTCTTTGTGCAAAAACGCCCCTACCCTCACTTCGCTGAGTCCTTTCCCAAAATAAAAAGATGTGCAACAACATCCTTTTTGGATGTATTGCACATCTTTTCGAGTTTTTAGCTATATTTATTTACGAGCAGGCAGATACAACTGCTCAACATATTCCTTGACCATACGGCGCATGGAGAATTGCGGGGTGATGGTACGCAAGTTGTTTTTGACCATTTTTAACCATTTTGCAGGCAAACCATTTGCATCACGGTCGTAGTAGAGCGGGATAATTTCGTTCTCTAAGGTTGCGTAAAGGCTGGCTATATCGCCTTCATCTTGCGATTCGGTATCGGGGGCAACATCATCTCCGATCGCCCAGCCGTTGCTGCCATTATAGGCTTCACGCCACCAGCCATCGAGAACGGAGAAGTTCAGCGCACCATTCATAGCAGCTTTCATACCGGATGTGCCAGAGGCTTCATTCGGGCGACGGGGGGTATTAAGCCAGACATCTACACCCTGAACAAGATAACGTGCAACATTCATATCGTAATCTTCGAGGAATACGAGACGCCCGCCGTTTTCAGCTTTTTTCACGGCTCTATACACTCCCTGGATCAATTGTTTGCCCGGCTCATCGGCGGGATGCGCTTTGCCGGCAAAGATGATCTGGAGAGGCTGATTGGGGCGATTGAGCAAGCCCAAAACACGGTCGAGTTCGCTGAGGATCAAGTTTGCACGTTTATAAGTAGCGAAGCGGCGTGCAAATCCGATGGTGAGGACATAAGGCTCAAGCAATGCGCCCGAAGCGATCGCCTGTACAGGATGGAATCCACCCTGCATCCAACGACGACGAGTGCGCTCCATCATGTAAAAAACCATTTTACGCTTGAGGTGATTGCGGACTTCCCAAAGCTCCTTATCCGGGATATTGTCGATCTGCTCCCAAAGGCTGGGATCATCAAGGCGGTCGAGCCAATCAGCACCGAGATATTCACTATATAAGATGCCAAGGCGACGAGCCAGCCAAGTGGAGGTGTGTACGCCATTGGTGACGTAGCCGATGGGCACATCTTCTTTTTTCAGGTCTTTCCAAAGGAAGTTCCACATGCCACGTGCGACGCGCCCATGCAGCTCGGAAACGCCATTTTTACCATCTGAATGACGTAGCGCAAGAACGCCCATACTAAAGGTTTCTCCCCAAGATTGTTGATTCCGAGCCAGGTCTACAAATTCGTCACGGCTAAGACCGAGTTGGGGCCACAAGGCGCCGAGGTATTTATCTATCATCCAGAGGGGGAATTCATCATTTCCTGCTGGGACAGGGGTATGTGTGGTGAAGACATTATTAACGCGGGTTTCTTCGATGGCTTCAGCAAAAGTTTTTCCTGTTTCGACCACTTCGCGGGCGCGCTCCAAGATCTGGAATGCGGCATGCCCTTCGTTCATATGCCATACACTTGGGTCGTGACCCAAGGCACGCATCACACGCACGCCACCAACGCCGAGCAAAACTTCTTGCGCGATACGGAAATTTATATCGCTCCAATATAAGCGCGAGGATAATTTGCGATCTTCGGGAGCGTTCGTGGGGACATCGGAATCCATTAAGTAGAGTGGGATTCTACCTACGCGCACTTCCAACAAACGAGCAGAGACTTTGCGATCAGGGAATTCTACGCTGACGGTCAAAGGCTCACCCTCGTCATCCACCATCGGCACAAGGGGCAGATCATCAAAATTCAGAGGGTTGTTAAGTGCATCTTGCCAGCCATCTTCGGAGATACGCTGCGAGAAATAGCCTTCGGCGTATAGAAAACCAATCCCCTTGAGTGGCAGCCCTAGATCAGAGGCTTCTTTAAGGTGATCGCCAGCCAACACGCCCAAGCCGCCAGAGTATATTGGCAAGGTTTCATGCAAGCCAAATTCCATAGAGAAATAGGCAATGGGCTTCTTGCAAAAGCTACCCTGATTTTTATCGCACCAAGTACCTTTTTGCGCCATATAGGCATCAAAATCGGTAAAAACCTGATCATAATTTTCAAGATATTCACTCTTTTGTGCAGCTTCATTTAGGCTAGAACGTCCTGCTTCTCGCAAGAAGAGAATCGGGTTATGCGCCAGACGCTCCCAAAGCTCACCATCAATATGTGAAAAAAGACGTTGAGCTTGGGGTTGCCATGTCCACCAAAGATTGTAGGCAAGTTCGCCCAAACGATTGATGCGACGAGGAAGGTCAAAGTTGTTTGGTAAACGTGTTTTAAAGATAGTCATTTCTTCTCCGATAAATTATTTACTTTTCAGATAGTATAGTTGTCTGGTCAGGAAAAACGTCGCTATCATACCACTATTTCGAGGCTTTCAGGTACAATCGCTCAACGACAATTAGAATTACCCACCACGTTGCGTCAGGTAATAATCTTAC
>JABGQT010000080.1 GCA_018648685.1 Anaerolineae bacterium | reverse complement strand
TCTTCCCTTCTGACAGACTTGATCCTTTTCGCCGTATCAACCCTTAACCGTTAGGCATTTACATAACAACAGAAGGGATAGAATGTCAAATTTATCAAGCATTGAAAAGTTGAAACTGGAACGATTGTTTGAAATGGATGGCGGTTATGTGCTTGAATTTTCGAATAGAACATTTCAAGAATTCATCCTTGAAAATATCAGAGTTGATATTTATGACGATAAATACGCCTATGCTAGTGGCTCGAAGGCTAACAGGTTGCGAGCATTTTGGACTGAAGAATCTAATTATCTTGTCAGTAAATTAATTTCTTCCCTGCTAGAATATTGGAAAGCTCAAAATCTTCTGAATTCTCATAATACTAACCAAGTTGAGCAAGAGCTATATGATGAATGTAAAAAAATCACAGAAAGATTAAAGCAAGACAGCGCAGTTGAAAACATTGAAGCACTACAATCCTATTCAGACAAAAGAAGTTTCTCGTTATTAGCAAAATCAATTCGTGAAGGTATCCAGCGCAATGAGCCTGAAAAAGAATTAGACAGATTACACACTTATGTTGTGAAATATGTTCGGCTACTATGTGATAAACATGGGATTTCTTACGACAAAAAAGTTCCTTTGCATAGCCTGTTTGGTGGATATGTAAAGCATTTGAAACAGAGAAACTTGATAGAAGCTGAAATGACCGAGCGCATTCTGAAATCTTCAATCTCGATTATGGAATCATTCAACAAAGTCCGCAACAATCAGAGTCTTGCTCACGACAATTCTATTTTAAATTATCACGAAAGTCTTCTAATCTTTAATCATGTAGCAAATTTAATAAAGTTCATTGAAACCATTGAAAACGTCGAAGAAGAAAGCGAACAAGATGATAACGAAAATGATTGGGATGATATTCCATTCTAAAAAAATGCCTAACCCCGCGTTAAGCTGACCCGCCTTCGGCTTCGGGGATTCGGCGCGATTTTCGGTGTTGTAGTTTCGGGTAAAATTGGGTTGCGTTTGCAAAGTCGGCGGGCAGCTTACGCCTCGTTAGCTTGCTAAAGACTGGGCTTTAAAAATTTTGGTTAAGGTATTCGAAGGTTGACATCGAAGGCACTCTAATGGAAAAAGTTTCCAAAGTAGACTACACCAAGTTAATCTTGGTCAAGATTTTCAAAAAACCTTATGAAACAGCCGATAAGCTTGCAACATTTCTCGGATTGCTAATACCACTTCTCGGATATTTGTTTCCAAAATATAGAGGGGCTCTCGTAGAATTAGTTTGGCAAATTCCAGTTGCTATTTTAATTGTTTTAGCATGTTTCAGAATTTTAGTATCTCCCTATCTTGTATATTTAGATCTCCACCAGAAGTATCTCCCCTTGCTTCAGGAACAGTCCTCATTATTGGAAATTGTTTTTGAGCCAACCGCTTCTTTTATCAAAAAAGGTACACTAGTTGATTACTATGTTGGATTATTAAATAAGGGGATGAAATCTGTCGATGATCCATCGTTAATGCTTACTTCAATAGAACCTTCAATATCAACTGAGACTCCTTTTCTCATAGAAAATTTGCAAGGTAACACCATTCACCCAAATCAAAAATTTCCATCAGCCTTTATTAAATTATTTCGTGTTTTTGGAAATCATAGAGGAGAAATAGATAGCGCAATAATCTATTCTCCTCGGGGAGGGACTTATTTCAAACATGGAAACTACATATTAACACTGACCGCAGAAGCTAGAGATATCTCACCGACCACACAAAGGTTCAACTTACAAGTAAATGAAGAAGAGATTAGATTTTTCCCAAATGAAGAATTATCCAAAATTTGAGAAAATAAAAGCAAGCTAACAAAGCGTGCAGCGGACAGACGGGATTCATCCCGCTAATATCAACTGTCATCTTCATCCAAAGAGCTTCCCCAGTGTCTTTTCCCTTTAATCTACACAAATTCCCCTTTCCTTTTCCTCCAAATTAGGCCATAATACCCTTCCGCGCGTATCCTTGTGAACGCGACGGGAAAACTTAATAGGACAGATCGTGTTTTAAAGATACTGTTATCTCGTCACCCTATTCAGGACTCTACCAGCCAAAGGAGAGTACCATGTCCACAATCCCCACTGTGCCCGTTAATGCGGCGCGCAAAAAGATCACCACCCACAGCTTTCAGATCAAGAAAAAAAATCGTCAGCCTATTAGCATGTTAACGGCTTACGACTATCCCACCGCCCTCGCGATGGATCAGGCTGGCGTCGATTCCATCCTCGTCGGCGACTCGCTCGGCATGGTCGTGTTGGGCTATGAAAACACCCTTCCCGTCACGATGGATGACATGCTCCATCATTGCAAAGCTGTCTCGCGCGGTGCAAAATCTGCGCTGCTGATCGGTGATATGCCTTTTATGTCTTTTCAACTTTCTTCGCAGGAAGCCCTCCGCAATGCAGGGCGTTTTTTGCAGGAAGCAGGCATGGATGCCGTTAAGCTCGAAGGCGGCAAAGAGCGTCTTGATGCGATTCGATTAATTGTCAGCGCCGGAATTCCTGTCATGGGACATCTCGGTCTGACGCCGCAATCCGTGCATCAATTTGGCGGATTCCGTGCGCAGGGTAAACTTGCCTCCGCTGCCCAGCAAATTCTCGACGATGCACGTTTGCTGCAAGAAGCCGGATGCTTTAGTCTCGTCCTCGAAGCGATTCCCGCTAAATTAGCAGCATATATCTCCCAAAAACTCGACATCCCCACCATTGGGATCGGTGCGGGTGCAGGCTGCGATGGTCAAGTTTTAGTGACTCACGACATGCTCGGTCTCTTTGATAGATTCACCCCACGCTTTGTCAAGAAATATGCCAATTTACATGGTGAGCTAGGACGCACTTTCGGCAAATATATTGGCGAGGTCGGGCTGCGAGAATTCCCCGCAGAAGAGCATTGTATTGAGATGAAGGAAGAAGAGTGGGGGATATTTCTTGAGAGCGTGAAGAGTGATGAGTGAAAATCTGACAGTCTCTGAGCGGAGAACTGAACGAATGTGAAGTTCGCAGACGAAGAGCGGCTCTCACAAATCCCGTCCTTCGTCTACGCTCAGGAACTGATATTCCATGAAAAAAGAAGCCATACTCATCGTTGGAACAGGCGCATTAGCCACGCTCTTTGCAGCGCGACTTTCGGCTGCTGGAGTCAACATCACTATGCTCGGCTCATGGGATGAGGGTTTAGCTGCGCTCAATAAACACGGCGCAAGATTGGTCGATGCTGATGGAAATGAGAAAGCCTACCCGGTGCGGGCTGTCAGAGAATGTGAAAAGGCGCAATACGCCATTGTCTTAGTCAAATCGTGGCAGACAGAAAATGTTGCGAAAAAGCTCAAAAAATGCCTTACTGAAAATGGGGTTGTGTTGACACTCCAAAATGGCTTGGGGAATGGGGAAATCCTTGCTAAGCATTTGGGAGCAGAAAGAGTGGCACAAGGCGTGATAACAACAGGCGCATCGTTGTTTGGGGCAGGCATCGCGCGAATGGGGGGAGAAGGTTTGGTATCGGTGGAGACGCATCCGCGTTTGGGGGCGGTGAATGCTATCTTAACGGAAGCAGCTTTCCACCTTGAGAGCGTGCCCGATGTCCAATCCTTGATCTGGAGCAAATTGGCTATCAACGCGGCGATCAATCCGCTAACGGCACTTTTGGATATTCCCAATGGAGACTTGTTGAAAATCCTGGAGGCAAAAAAGATGATGGGCGAACTCGCGTGTGAAGCAGCATCTCTTGCTCTCGCACAAAATATCTCGCTTTCTTTTGATGACCCTGGCAGAGCAGCTGAAAATATTGCTCGGAAAACATCGTCCAATATCTCTTCGATGTTGCAAGATTTAAGACGCGGCGCACCAACTGAAATTGATGCGATCTGTGGCGCAATTGCACAGATCGGAGAGACGCTTGATGTAGCCACACCGCTGAATAAATTTTGTGCCGAACTCGTTCGGGCGAAGGTTAATCGTGGTAAGATTTGGGAAATTAAAATTTAGGAGCTACTTTTATGCGTAAAACCTTTTTAGCTATTTTTGTTGTAAGCCTGCTGCTCATGCCGACGCTTGCTTATGCACAAAACGACGTGGTCATTGATGAAATGAACATCCAGTTTTGGCCCGAATATGACCGTGCCGAGATGTTGGTGATGTATTCGATCATCTTGACAGAAGAGACCGCCTTGCCTGCAAATGTTACTATTCGCGTTCCGGCTGATGCCGATATTAACGCCGTCGCAAAACTTTCTGAAGGCTCAATGCTGAATGTGCCGTATGATACACCTATCCGCGATGGAGACTGGGTCGAGATCACGCTTGTGATAGATGAGATGGTTCCTTATAGGGTTGAGTATTACACGGCGATGGAGAAGGAAGGCGCAACTCGTAATTATTCTCTTGAATGGGAAAATGGCTACGATATAAATCTCTTATTGGTTGAGTTTCAACAGCCCCCAAGCGCAACAAATTTGGTGTCAGAGCCAGCCTTTACAGACCAAACCCCGGTACAGGAAGGGATGATCTATCATACTTTCGTAAGGCAAAATTTTGCAGCCAGTGAGGTTTTCTCTCTAAATCTTAGTTATGACAAAGCCAATGATGACATAACTATCTCGTCCATGCCTGTTGAAGTTGGCGGCGCTCCTGAAAACGAGCCAGTCCCTTTCTCATTGAGTGATTCCTTACCCGCTATTTTAGTAGGCGTAGGCGTTCTGTTGATCGTTGGCGGCTTGCTATATTTCTTTTTAGCAGGACGTAGTGAAACAGCTTCGCCCACAAAACGAAAACGAAGCAAAGGCAGCGGCGAGGCGAAGTATTGCCATGAGTGTGGAAGCCGCGCTAGCGGAAACGATAAATTTTGTCGATCTTGTGGAGTAAAGCTGAGAGGATAGTTTCTCAGAAACAGTGTATTAAACTAAAGAGCCTTGCGAGAGTTTTCGCAAGGCTCTTCTCTTTTTTTAATATTTTCGCTAAAGGTGCGTCGCACCAACTTTGACAAAAAGACGCTAACCAACAAATGTTTTGCCCGTCGATGGGCAGATTCCTATCGTTTTGGTGCGACACACATACGCCCGAGCGAAAGTTCTACTCTAAACTTGAGAACACCTTCCAGCGCAGCATTTACATCGGTAAAAACCCGTGCCCCTTGGGCTTCCAAATATGCGCCTTTTACCGCTGAACTTGTAATTCCAACTTTATTCACTTTTACATCCATCCCCTGAGCGCGGAGCAGATCGCCCATCGCGCCTACACTAATCACACCAGCAGGCGTATCTTCAAAAACTGTAAACTCATAGCCATCCAAAAGAGCAATATCTTCAGAAATCTCTCCTTTTGTCGCAGCACGTGCTTCCAGCAGGCAGGCATCAGAATCCTTGCCAAAGGACGCCAAGGCCGCCGATAAAGCATGGATAGGCGAGGGCTTCGAATACTCTGCGGCCTCTCCACCAAACCTCTCAGCCAACCATTCCATTTCACCATAACCAGCAACGGGGATATTCTCCAGCGCGACCAACTTTTGGGCGTATTTTGCATCGGGCATTTTGCGTGAGGGGCGGTTTGTCATGATCGCGCATCCACGCTCGGGATGTTGAAGCCAAGAAAAAAGCCGATTTCTCGAGGCTGTGCCGAGTTGGGGATGATCAAATTTAGAGAGGTAACTCTCTACGTCCAAACTGCTTTTTATCCCATAAATTTCTTCAAATCCGGCACTGCCCAAGATCATTTCCTGAAAGATATCAAAGGGAAAGGAATTGATGGTCTCACTATTTCGGATTAATGAAACCGGATGTGCGGGATCAACGCCCGCATCTATTGCCATCTGATGAACAGCCCTTTCGAGACGGATACGCACCGGGATTTGGGCTTGCTCATTAGCAATATATGCGAAGAGAGGGCCCAAATCGAATTTACCGTTAATAAGAAGCACCGCCATGCACGCTGCGCTGGAATGCCACTCGCTCGAGATGCCCATCCCCTCGAAACGAGCAATATCATCGTCTGAGAGATTCACATCGAAACCCAATTCTTTTGCGCCAATCCGAACGGTATCTTTGAAGGCTTTATGGTAGCCATGCGATTCGATCAGAACACCATCTACATCAAAAATGATAATTTCTTTGCTCATTGGCGTCTCTTCCGCAATTCATCTTCTACATCACTCAAACTCAATCCCTTTGCGCTCAACAAAACCAGCGTGTGATAAAAAAGATCACTGACTTCTTCGATAATGCGCTCATCACCCTGCCCCTTCGCCGCGATGATGACCTCCACCGCTTCCTCACCAACCTTCTGGCAAATGCGGTCTTCGCCATCAGCAAACAAACTCGCTGTGTAAGATTTCTCGGTGGGATTGGCTTTACGATCTTCAATAATCTCAAATAATTCGTTTAGCATATTTTTCCTTTCGTATTGCGTAGTGCGTATTTCGTAATCTTCTGTTAACTCAGATACTTTTTAGTCAAAGCCCTGAGAGTATATAAATCATTACGCAATACGTTTTACGCAACACGCACTTCTACTTCTCTATAAAAACAACTCCGCTCACCCGTATGACAAGCCGATCCCGCAGGCTGGACAAGCAGCACGAGCGTATCGGCATCGCAGTCTACCAGAATTTTGCCCACATTCATAAAATTGCCCGATGTTGCGCCTTTATGCCAGAGTTCTTGACGGCTTCTGCTCCAGAAATGGGCTTGCATGGTCTCTTTTGTGAGCCGAAAGGCTTCGGCATTCATCCACGCGACCATCAGAATCTCCTGTGTAGCTTCGTCTTGCACAATAGCAGGGATCAAGCCATATTGATCGAATTTTAGTTCAGATTCGTTGGTGAAAATTTCAAATTCATCATTCATAATTCTGCATTCATCATTTTAATGCTTAAAATGCCGCATTCCGGTGAAGACCATTGCGATACCTAACTCATCTGCTCTGGCAATAACTTCATCATCACGGATGGAACCACCTGGCTGGATGATGGCTGTTACGCCCATTTTTTCGGCTTCTTCCACCCCATCGAGGAAGGGAAAGAAAGCATCAGAAGCCATCACAGAACCTGCTGCTTGATCTCCCGCGCGCTCGCCTGAAATACGGACGCAATCCACGCGATTGGGTTGTCCTCCACCGATGCCGACCGTGTAACTTTTCTCTCCGTCGCTTTTGGCAAGCAGGATGGCGTTCGATTTGACAGGTTGGACAGCTCTCCAGGCGAATTTCAGCGCGGCAAATTCTTCAGCGGAGGGTTGTTTTTGGGTGACTACACGCCATTCGGGGGCGTTTTTCGGGGGAACGATATCCACATCCTGACGCAGAAAACCGCCGACAACAGCTCGCATGTCGTGGGTCAGGCGCGGAGCGGTTATATCCAATTCGAGCAGACGAAGATTTTTCTTTTTGGCGAGGATTTCTTTCGCATCCGCGCTAAAGGAGGGGGCGATGATACACTCGACAAAGAGTTTACCCATCCCATCCACGAATTTGGCGTTCACTTCGCGGTTGCTGGCGATAACGCTCCCAAAAGCGGAGACGGGATCGCTGGCGATGGCGGGCGCGATGGCAACTTCGATTTGGGGCGCAGACGCAATACCGCAAGGGCTGAGATGCTTGACAACGACGGCGGTAGGGGTATCGAAATTTTGGACGGCGTTCCAGGCGCTATCAAGGTCGAGAATATTGTTGTAGGAGAGGGCTTTGCCTTGCAGAAGGTTGCCGCCCATTATTTTGGCATTGGGGCTAGTGGCATAATACGCCGCGCTCTGATGCGGATTTTCGCCATAACGCAAAGATTGCACAGGATAGAGACTTAAATTAATGGGGGCATCTTCCTGCTCTAATCCGCTGAAATATTTTTGGATAGCGTTATCGTAACGAGCGCTGGTCGCAAAAGCTTTGAATGCCATTTTCTGACGAAAAGCTTCATCGGTCAAGCTCGCCAAATCCTTGGGATAGTCGCCAGGGCTGCCCAAAACTGTCACTCGCTGATGATTTTTTGCCGCAGCCCGCAAAAGTGCCACGCCGCCAATATCAATATGCTCAATGGCTTTGGCGAGACTCGTATCAGGTTCAGCGACAACTTCTTCAAAGGGGTAGAGATTGACAACTACGAGATCAATCGTCGACCAATCCTGCTTTGCGAGATCGGCTCGGTCGGCATCTGTATCTCGTGCCAAAATCCCCGCGTGGATGGCAGGATGCAAGGTCTTCACGCGCCCATCGAACATCTCTGGCGCGCCCGTGATCTCGCTAACAGATATGACCGCTAAGTCCGCTTCTTTGAGCGCACGCGCTGTCCCACCGCTGGCGACCAAGCGCCAATTCTCGGCAGCCAGTTTTTCGGCGAGTTCGACAACGCCCGTTTTATCCCATACTGAGAGTAGTGCTGTTTTCATTTTTTTCTCCTGTTGTACAAGCTCACTTTCCTTTCAATACCGCTCCGCCTTGATTTCGATACGGGCGGTGATAAAGCTATCGCCCTACTCAATCAGCGACTACGCTAGAGTAAAAATCCAGCAGAGTTGAGTAGGATGACAGTTTTTCCGTCATCCGTATCGAATCCGAAGCGGTATTTTTTCACGCTTTACGAATTTTCAATCCCCGCCCAATCAAATAATCCTTAATCTCATCAATAGAATATTCATCATAATGCAGCATCGAAGCGACCAACGCCGCATCCGCTTTGCCTTCGGTCAGGACATCGTAGAGATGCTCAGGCGTCCCGCCACCGCCCGATGCGATGATGGGGATCGAAACCGCTTCCGAGATCATACGCGTCAACGTCAATTCGTAGCCTTCTTTCGTTCCATCAGCATCGATCGAATTGATGACCAATTCGCCCGCACCAAGCTCCTCGCCACGTTTCGCCCACTCGATCGCGTCGATGCCCATCCGCCTGCGTCCACCCTCGATCACGATCTCGTAGCCGTTCTCAAGCCCGGGTCTGGGTTCGACTCGTAGCACGTCCATAGAAAGCACCACCGCTTGGGAACCGAAAGCGTCCGCTGCCTCGCGGATCAGTTCCGGTCGCCGTACGGCTGCCGAGTTCACGTTAATTTTCTCCGCCCCAGCCAAAAGCACGCGCGAACAATCCTCTACCGTCCGCAATCCGCCGCCCACCGAAAAGGGGATAAAAACCTGCTCGGCGACCGAGCTGACCACATCGAGCATAATGTCGCGCTTATCGCTGGAGGCCGTGATGTCGTAAAAAACCAGCTCGTCCAGCCCTTCTTCATAGTATTTTTTCGCCTGCACAACGGGGTCGCCGATGTCAATCGTATCCACAAACTTAACCGATTTCGCCAGCTTGCCATTGCGCACATCCAGACATGAAATAATTCGTTTTGAAAGCATAAAACCTCCTAAACACAAAGGTCACGAAGAATCTCAAAGAAAAAACTTCGTGCATCTTTGTGTCCTTTGTGTTTAAAAATCAGACTATCCACTCAACGAAATTCTTGAGCGTTTGCAACCCAAGGGGTCCGCTTTTTTCGGTGTGAAATTGCACCGCAAAGAGATTATCCACGCCGACTGCCACGGGAAATTCAAAACCATATTCGGATGTAGCGAAGACGTTTTCAGCACTTTCAGGCTGCGGATAATAAGAATGGACAAAATAAAATTCATCACCGGGATTCAGATGTGCCAGCACGGGATGCGCCTGTGTGATACTAACGGCGTTCCACCCCATATGCGGGATTTTGAACGTCTCATCCGTGAATTGGAACTTGATACACCTCCCCGGCAGGATGCCCAGCCCGGGCGTATTCCCATCCTCCTCCGACTCGGACAGGATGATCTGGCTCCCCAAACAGATTCCGAGAATGGGCGTGCCACGCTGAAAGGATTCCTTCAGCGCAGAATCAAGATTGCGCTCCTTCAGTGTTTCCATCGCCGAACCGGCTGCCCCCACCCCGGGAAAGATGACTCGCTCCGCCTTCCGAACGACATCGGGGTCTTTGCTGATCTGATTTTCTATGCCAAGATGCGTCAACGCCCGCTGTACAGAGGTTAGATTCCCAGCTTTGTAGTCGATAATTGTTATCATGGTTTATTCCTTTAATTTTTTGACGTGCTGCGTGTTGCGTATCGCGTATTTCGTAATAGCTCCCCGTTAGCAAGCTCATTACGCAACACGCAATACGAAATACGCATTTAAATCTTTAACGCCTCTTCCAATGTCAACTTCCCCTCATACAACGCCCTCCCAATAATCACACCCGCCAGCCCCGCATCTTTCACACGGCGTACATCATCCAGCGTGGAAACGCCGCCAGAGCCGACCACCTGCAAACCAGTTTGGGCTTGTAGTTCTACTGCGCTCGAAACATCCACGCCTGTGCCAACACCGTCGCGTTTCACATCGGTCAGGACGCACCAACGCACACCCTGCCCGTACAACCGCTGTCCTACTTTCTGTACCGTCAACGGTGTAGATTCCTGCCAGCCCTGCACCATGACCATCCCATCCCGTGCGCCGATGTCACCCGCGATGCATTCTGCGCCGTAGGTTGCGATCGCCCAATCCACGAGTTCGGGTGTTTTGATGGCAGCCGTGCCGAGAAAAACACGTTCTACACCCATCTCAAGTGGAATGCGAAGCGTCTCTTCATCGCGGATACCGCCGCCAAACTCCACTTTCAGTCCCACAGCCAAGATACTTTCCAAAGCCTTCAGATTAGCAGCAGCATCTTCATTAAATGCGCCACTCAAGTTGATTACATGCACCCACTCTGCACCAGCAGCCTTGAAAATCTCAGCCTGCGTACGAGGGTCATCGCCATAAATAGTCTGCCGTTCGGGATCACCCTGTGCTAAGCGGACAATCTGTCCAGCACGAAGGTCTATTGCGGGGAAAATGGTAAATGGATTATCAGTCATTTGCTTTCCTTGAATGCGTATTTCGTGTTGCGTATTGCGTAACGTTTTTGCTCAAGGGTAAGATTTTACGAAATACGCACTACGCAATACGTTTAAATTTTTCCTTTCGAGCTTGGCACGCTGCCCATTCTGCGTTCGTCCACTTGCACCGCCGCATCTAACGCACGGGCAAAGGCTTTGAAGGTCGCTTCGGCAATATGGTGATTATCCTTGCCATAAAAAACACGGATGTGCAGATTGATTTTCGCAGCCATCGCCATCGTCTCAAAAAAATGCTCCATTAATGAAGTCGGGATACCGCCCACAGATGGACTGCCCCACGGAATTTGGATAACGGAATAAGATCTGCCCGACAGATCCAAGACGACGTTCGCCAACGCATCATCCATGGGGATACTTGCTTCTGCCATGCGGCGGATGCCCAGCTTTTGACCAAGTGCCAGACCAATCCCCTCCCCAAGCACGATGCCGCAGTCTTCGATGGTGTGGTGGGCATCTATACACAAATCTCCTTCGGCTTGCAGATCAATATCTATCAATCCATGCACAGCGATCTGGGTCAGCATGTGGTCGAAGAAACCGATGCCGGTGGAGATGTTGTGCTTCCCTGTCCCGTCGAGATTTATAGAAAGAGATATGTTAGTTTCGTTCGTTTTTCGTTGAGCGGAAGATTTTCGCATAAAAACTCCTTGTCAGAACTGCATTTTCAAGTGCGCATTGCGTAAAACGTATTTCGTAATGAGCTTGCTCGCAAAGAAGACTTACGGAATACGCACTACGCAATACGCAATACGAAGAAAGTTTACATTTTTCCCAACGCCTTCACCACCGCATCCACCTGCTCGGACTTACCAACGCTAATGCGGATATGGTCATCAAGTCCGGGTTTGTTGAAGTAGCGAATGAGAATGCCTTGCTTTGCCAAATCTGCTTTGAGGGCAGCGGCATCTCGTTCGATAACTTTGCAGAGGATGAAATTGGATTGGGAGGGGTAGGGTTCTAAATAGTCTATCTTTTGCAATATCGCATAAAGCTGCTCTCGCCCGGTGATGATTTTTTGTCCAATTTCTTCAAGTTGATCGGCATTGCAGAGGGCTGCAAGAGCCGCTTCGCTTGCCGCAACAGAAACGTTATAGGGCTGCTTGGCTGTCCACAGGTAGGGCATCAGCCAGGAGGGGAAGACCCCGTATCCTACGCGTAACCCAGCCAGCCCCGCCCATTTGCTGAAGGTGCGGAGAACAATTAGATTTTCTCGTTCGGCGACTTCGTTTATGCGTGAAGAACCGGGCAGGGCGAATTCCATGTAGGCTTCGTCCAGCACGAGGAGCAGATTCTGCTCGAGGAGGGCATCAATTATTTCGGAGCGTAGCAAGCCTCCATCAGGGTTGTTCGGTGTTGCTAGGAAGAGCAGTTTGGGCTGGTATTCAGCAACTGCTACGAGGAGAGCATCCGCATCCACAGAAAAATCATCCAAACGAGGAATATTGATAACTTTGCCGCCGTTGATGGCGGTGTCGAAGGCGTACATCCCAAAGGTTGGCGGACAGTTAAGAATGACATCGCCGGGATTGATGAAGAAGCGCAGGAGGAGGTCAATCAACTCGTCTGCGCCCGCGCCCGCGAGGATATTTTCGACAGGAATTTGATGATAATCAGCAAGCGCACGGCGCAGAAATCGACTCTCGGGATCGGGGTAGATGTGAGCGTAGGGCAACTCACGGAGAGCATCGGCGACTGCGGGCAGGATGCCGTAGGGATTCTCGTTGGCATCAAGCTTGATAATCTCGTCAGCAGGAATGCCAAGCTGCTCGGAGAGCGCCTCGAAGGGGAGGATGGGAGTGTAGGCTTCGAGGTTGAGGAGGTGGGGTCTTAGAAGATTTTTCATTAAATTATCCACAGATTACGCAGATTTGACAGATTTTTGATTTACCACAGAGAGCACGGAGTTCACAGAGTTTTTTGGAAAGTGATGAGCGCCAAGTGAAATATGAGTTTGTGGAATTCATCGCTTTGGTTTCGATACGAATGACGGAAAAACTGTCATTCTACTCAACCGCCACTTGATTTCTTTTCCAAAAATAGCGCAACCGCTGATTGAGTAGGCGATGCACTTCGCCATATCGAAATCAAGGTAAAGCGATTTTCATCACGCATTACTTTTCACTCGTCACTTATTTCTTCATTCTTATTTTAGACGCATTCGCATGCGCCGTCAGTTGCTCCGTATCCGCAAAATCGGCAGCGATGGGGCTGAGGGCGGCAGCGGTGTCGGGATCGAGAGCAACCACGCTGGAGACTTTGACGAAATCAAGCAAATTGAGCGGCGAAGCGAATCGGGCTGTGCCACCAGTGGGCATGACGTGGCTGGGACCGGCAACGTAATCGCCGAGGGCTTCAAAGGAATGTTCGCCGAGGAAAAATCCGCCGGCGTTGTTGATTTGATCCATCAGCGCCTTGGGGTCACGCACGGCAAGGCAGAGATGCTCGGCGGCGTAATCATTGGCGAGTTGCGCTGCTTCTTCGAGGGTATCCACGATAACGATTCCGCTCTTATTTTCTAGCGAGGCTTCGATAATTTCTTCACGGGAGAGTTTGGCAGTCTGCTCGGCGACTTCGACTTGAACTTTCTTTGCCATTTCTGCATCTGTCGTAAGCAAAATAGCGCTCGCCTGCACATCATGTTCGGCTTGAGCGAGCAGATCGGCAGCCACCCAGGCGGGATTCGCATCTGCATCGGCGATGACCATTGTTTCGGTCGGTCCCGCTAAACCGTCAAATCCGACTAAGCCGTATAGCTGCTGTTTGGCGAGGGTCACAAAAAGATTGCCTGCGCCGACAATTTTATCCGCACGAGGAATGGATTCTGTGCCAAATGCCATCGCGCCGATGGCTTGTGCGCCACCAACTTGATAAATTTCATCAATCCCGCAAATATAAGCGGCTGCCAAAATCGAATCATGCGGATTTGGCGGCGTACAGACGACAATATCTTTCACACCCGCAACTTGCGCGGGGATAACGCTCATTAGCATGGACGAGGGCAATGGCGCAGTTCCGCCGGGGACGTAAACGCCAACACGCTCAATGGCGGTAAAACGCTGACCAATTTCTCCGCCCATCTCATTGGTCAGCCAACTCGTAATTGGCTGTCTTTTGTGAAAATCACGGATGCGTTCTGCCGACTTCTCCAGCACTTCCTGCAAACGTGCGGGGATTCGCTCCCACGCGGCTTTCAACTCAGATTTGGCAATGCCGAAATTTGGCTCACCAAAGCGGTCAAGAGTCGCATTCCATTTTCGGAGGGCTTTATCCCCATCTTCGTCTATAGATTTCAGGATTTGCATCACCGCTTGATGCGGCATCACCCTTTCGCCAAAAACAGATTCCGTCCGCGCGATAGTAGCGGGGGAATAGCTATCTTGGTAAATGGGCTTGCGCTTCAAAATGCCTTCTTTTGCTTCTCCAAGGGGGTAGATTTTTATCATCACAATCTCCAAATTCTGGTTCTGTTTTTTCAACGCATATGCCACGAATTGGCAAATGACGCGAATAAAAGCTTTTTAATTTAAAACATTCGCGAGCATTCGCGTTAGAACAATCAGGTTTCAATCCAACGCCTTCAACATTGCACTTAATTCTTCCGGCTCTTCTTCAAAAATATAATTCACCTCCGAGACCACCACGCCGCTGCCCCCTATCGAGCGGATCTCGCGCACAGCTTCGTGCAACTCCGATTTTTCCACGATCAGATGCACTGCGTACCAATCCTCACGGTCACGCGTGATGACCTGCGAAATCGTCGGTCCCTGCAAACCACCGGTCACCTTTTCTACAAAAAGTTTTTCAGCAATATCTTCCGGCGAATCACCACGGATATTCGCAAAGATCGCCAGTTTTTCTTCCGCTCGCAAAAACGCGCTCAAAACCTCTAAAAGCTGAACTGCAATTGCCCGTGTCGTTTCATCCTCTCGCAAACGCGCCTTATTCGCGATCAAACACGCCTGCGATTTCAAAATTTCGCCATCACGCAAAACCTTCAAATAATTATCTCGCAAAGTTGTCCCAGTTGATACAATATCCATAATTAGGTCAGCATAACCCACAGTTGGCGAAATTTCCAAAGCGCCTTCTGCCGGGATGATCGTAAACGTGATGCCGCTATTCTGCTTAAGAAATTCATTCGTCAGATTCGGGAACTTCGACGCGATCTTAAGCCCTCGATTTAGGCTTGATTCCATTATGGATAGATCTTCCAGCAAATTAACATCTTCCCACTCCCCTGGCACAATCATATTCAAGGAACATTTCCCAAAGCCCAATCGCTGGTGCAGTTCAAGGATCTCACCATTCGCACCCTTCTTCTCAAGAAAAATATCCCGCCCCGTGATACCAAAATCCACGCTGCCATCACGCACGCTATGTACAATATCGCTGGGACGCTGGAAAATCACCTCCATCTCCGGAAAGCGCGGAATAGTTGCCTTATACTGACGCGGATTCGGGCTATAAATCCGAAAGCCCACATTTGCTAAAAGCTCTTTGCTCTTCTCGCCCAAACGCCCCTTGCTGGGCAGTGAGATTCTGATTTTACGTTCTTCTTCTTGCATAAATGCTCCTCTTGTAGGTCGCGCTTGCAGCGTGACGCTCTCTCTTATCGGGTCAGCCACGTTGAAAACATGACCTATGAAACAAAAAAGCACTTCCCTTCTCGGGAAGTGCTTCCTAAAAAATCTCACCATTTATTTCTGCTATGAAATAAAAAGCTCCTTAATGCAAACACGCCCGACTATAGCGGTCAGTTTTATGGGCATGATGATGGTGTTTGCTTGTGAAGTTTTTCATAACGAGCGCGAGTGTATCACAGGAAAAGAGATGTAGCAAGAAAAAATTCCATAAAAAAGATACCGAGTGTCTTGAAGACACTCGGTATCTAAATGTCTTTACAACCCAGCAGCAGCTTTCAACTCTTCGGCTTTATTAGTGCGCTCCCAGGGGAATTCCACATCCTCGCGTCCAAAGTGACCGTAAGCAGCGGTCTGGCGGAAAATAGGTTTGCGCAGGTCAAGGTCGCGGATGATCGCGCCGGGGCGAAGATCAAAATGCTCGCTGACCAACTCAGCAATATGCTCGTCAGAAATAACGCCTGTGCCAAAAGTCTCAACATTGACAGAAAGCGGATGTGCAACACCAATAGCGTAAGCTACTTGAATTTCGCAGCGTTCTGCCAAGCCAGCGGCAACTACGTTTTTCGCAGCCCAGCGAGAAGCATAAGCAGCCGAACGATCAACTTTGGTGGCATCCTTACCCGAGAAAGCACCACCACCGTGACGTCCCATACCGCCATAAGTATCAACGATAATCTTACGCCCGGTCACACCGGCATCGCCCATAGGACCACCGATGACGAAACGCCCGGTCGGGTTAACATAGATTTTCAAGTCATCATCCACCATATCAACAGGCAATATCGGATTAATCACATGTTCGATAATCTGCGCACGAATATCTTCGGCAGAAATATCGGGAGAGTGTTGTGTACTGATAAGAACTGTATCTACACGCTTCGGCTGTCCCTTTGAATACTCAATCGTTACCTGGCTTTTCCCATCGGGGCGCACCCAATCTAAAGTTCCATTTTTGCGAACTTCGGTCAAACGCAAGGTCAGTTTGTGAGCCAAATAAATCGGCATCGGCATCAGGGTCGGGGTTTCGTTGCAGGCATAACCAAACATCATACCCTGATCGCCAGCACCAATGGCTTCAACTTCAGCTTCGGTCATTTCACCAGATTTGGATTCAAGTGCTTCATCCACACCCATCGCAATATCTGAGCTTTGGCTAGCAACCGCAGAGAGAACGCCACAGGTATTGCCATCAAAGCCTTTTTTACCACGGTCATAACCAATTTCATTAACAACTTTGCGTACCAATTTATCAAAATCCACGTAGGCTTTTGTTGTGATCTCACCTAGCAACATTACATAACCGGTTTTGATCGCGGTTTCGCAAGCCACACGAGATTTAGGATCTTGCTCAAGACATGCATCCAGAACAGCATCGCTGATCTGGTCGCACATTTTGTCGGGATGACCCTCTGTTACAGATTCAGATGTGAACATTAGGCTTTCGGAAGTCATAAAGGTAGTACTCATGGTTTTTCACCTCGTAATATAGAAAATGCCCCTTCAACTATTCGTGAAAGGGCATCTTGCGCAAAAATTGCACGGCTGCCCTCTCATCTTCCAGAATTTTCACTGCCGGAATTAGCACCTTAATTTTTATAAAAACTAGGTTGCCGAAGCTTCGTAGGGCCGGTCCCTCCGCCTCTCTGGATAAGAGTTGCCGTTTTGGGGCTATTGATTTGTGGCGGGAGTTTACCATAGCGGATAAAGCTAGTCAAATTTAGGATGAGAAGCCGCATCGCTCCTGAATTTTGGCCTGATTCCATTTGTGAAATTCAACCGACAATCAACAGCTACTGTTAAAACAAAACCTGACAGGTTTTTGAAACCTGTCAGGTTTGCATAGTTTAGCGGTAAATGCTTTCTACCGGATAACGCTATTTTAGCGGTGGCAAATTAGTTATCCGAAGCGCAGCGGAAACCGATCTTCGGGGAGGATTCGCCGTGATATTCAGGGGAGTCCATGTCATTGGCATCCGGGTTGGGCCCACTAGCATGACCACGATTGGTAACACGGATATCCTTCTCCACATCCTGATAAGAACCACCACGAATAACTCGGTTCTGTGAAAGTGTTCCCATAGCAGCGAGAGGGCCAGTAGGATTGGCAGCAACTGCCAGAGAATAATAATCTGCATCATAGAAGTCGCTTACCCATTCCCAAACATTGCCAGACATATCAAGAACACCAAAGGGGCTTGCACCTGCAGGGAAACTACCTACGCGAGATACATCATTGATCTTGTGATCAAAATTAGCACGGGAGGTGTCAGGACGTTCGTCACCCCAAGGGAAGCTTCGGAAATCATTGCCGCGTGCAGCATATTCCCACTGTGCTTCAGTCGGGAGTCGTTTGCCTGCCCAAGTACAATAATCTGTGGCATCACCCCAGGTTACGTAAATGACGGGGTAATCCGCATATTCATCTGTGTTGAAATATTTTTGATGTTTTTCAGAACGGAAGAAATCGGGGGGCTCACAAGCACCTTCTTGTACACAGAGCATATACATTGCATTGGTGGTTTCGAGCTTATCCATCCAAAAAGCGGACATAGAAACCGCGTGATCTGGCTTTTCGTCTTCCTCAGCCTTGACATCAAGACCGCCCATACGGAAGCTGCCTTCAGGGATAAAGACCTGAACCATACCATCTACAGAGGAAACACGCTCGCTACCCGCATCAGTAGAATCACTAGCTGGGGCTGCGGTAGGGTTCAGTGGGACAGGTGTCGCTGTAGGAAATGCCTCAGCAATAGGAATTGGGGTTGGTTCAGCATTACCGCCTATTGCACCACAAGCGGTAAGAGAGATGGCTAAAACCATTAATACTGGAAATATTTTTTTCATTTCAATTCTCCTTAGAATCGTTATTTTTGAAATCTATGCCCAGTATATCGGGGGGAGTTTTTTTTTGTTATCACCCAATAGTCACAATTTGATACTTTTTTGCGACTTTTTGAGACTTTATAGTATATAATGCAGCTATCAAATTTAATTACTCCATAATCTACAGGGAAAAGCCATGTCAGCCATAAATCAATCTATCCGCGTATTAATTGTTTGTGATCAAAGCGATACAGCCCCCTTGCTGGGCTACATGATTCGTGAAAAAGGCTTAAATGCCATTATTGAAACATCAGTGCAAAGAGCAATTGACAGGGCAATGGAGATTATGCCTGACCTGATCGTGATAGATGTAAATGCCCCTCATACAGAAAGAATTACCCTTGCTAAAAAATATCGCGCATTGAGTCAAAAGCCTATTTTGCTCTTTTTGCCAGCCCACCATGAAACCGAGATGCTCGAAGCATACCGCGCAGGTGTTGATGAATGTATCGTAAAGCCCGTTAGCCCCGCTATTTTTCTGGCAAAAATCAGCTCATGGTCACGACGCAGCACAACAGCCCCGCTTTCTCCACGCAAAATCCCACGCCTGCGGCTCGATCCTGCCAGACGGCTTGCTCTAGTTGAAAATGGGGAAAAAATCAGCCTCACTAATCTTGAGTTTCGCCTATTGCGCTTACTGATGAATAGACCGGGGTATATTTTCCAAAATGATGAAATTATCCGCTCGGTTTGGGGGATGGCTGGCGTAAGCGACCAAACTGCGCTAAAAAACGTGGTTTATCGCTTGAGAAAAAAACTCGGCGAAGATTGGGAATACTTGATCCAAACTTCGCCGGGGGGATATAGTTTTTTGGAAGATTAATTTTTTTACTTTTCCCAATCAGGCATCAAGGTAGAGCAGATTTTTTTTGACTCGGCAACCAAGTCCACATCCACGGGGAGACGGAATTCTTCGGTGACACGTAAGCGTAAATAAACGGAAGCCTGCCGAATATCCGCGGGCGTATCGTCCATTTCTTCCAGAAATTTTAGCAAATCGTAGGCACTCACACTGGGGGGCATAATTCCGCGTTCTTTCAGATATTCCCGTATAGAAATACCGGCTGCCCGACGAGCGCAGACACGCATCTTCCCGTAATTTTTCACATCAAGCGCATCTTGCGCCATCTTAAATTCTGTATTGAGTTCTTTTTTCCAGGTAGTCATTCTCCGATTATAATCTATGCTTTATTTCAACAAGGAGAAAAAATGAAAATACGCAGCAGCCTTCTTTTACTTCTATTCGCGCTTGTCATTACCGCTTGCCAGCCAGATAAGCCTGTGGAACCTACTCCCCTAACAGTCAATGCACCTTCTATCAGTAGCGAGGAACCTTATCAGATCACGGGCACTTTTGACTATACGAACGATATTATCACGACCTATTATGTCGAACACGCTGTTGCCTTGGTGGACATGTACGCGTTTATCACCCGTGACAAAGAATGGGAAATTCCGCTCAGTTCGCAAACGCTGGGCTTCCTTGAATTTGACACAGAAGCCATGCAAGGTAGCTACACTTTGCAACTCCCTGCTATGCCGACGGGCGTTTTGACAGATATAGACAACGACAGCGAAGAAGACCTTGGCGTACAGGTTTTTGCGATAGCTTATTGGCCTAATCTTACTGGCAGCCCTTACTCAGAAGGCGACGACCTTTCTACTGGATGGCCCACTTATCTCGCATCTATCATCACCGACACAGAAAATGAAGATGAAGTCATCAGCGGGGATTTAGTGATCTGGTCACCGGATAATGAGCAGGAGTTCCCCTCTGGTTTTGGTGCGGATGGAAAACTCTTCACCGCGGATGATCCACTTGCTCCCGTTGAAGCGGGGTACTCTGTCATCAACATCGACGCGGAACCTTTTACCATTTCACGTGATTCTGAACCCGAACTAAGCCTCTACGAACCGGATGATGTTGCTATAAAAGATTTCGCCGAAGATAGTTACACAGAATCTTTTGAGAAAATGTTTGATATTGCACGCAAAGAATATGCTTTCAACGGCGTAGAAGGCAAAGAACCCGACTGGGATGCTCTCTACGCAGAACTGATGCCCCGCGTAGAAGAAGCAGAGAAAACCCAAGACGCTAGCGCATTTTTTCTGGCTTTGCGAGATTTCACTTGGGGCTTCAAAGACGGACACGTCGGTTTGAATGGCGGAGACGTTGCACAAGAACTTTTCATGGAAGATATTTCTGGCGGTTACGGTTTTGCCATCCGCGAACTGGATGATGGGCGCGTAGTCGTCTCTTATCTCTTGGAAAGAGGTCCCGCTGATTTAGCCGGAATATCTTTAGGGACAGAGATCACGCAATATAACGGTAAAGCGATCAAAGATGCTATCTCCGAAGTCAGCCCTTGGTCACAACCCATCTCAACAGATTATGCGTTTCGCTTTCAGCAAGCGCGCTATTTACTCCGTGCTCCACTGGGTACAGAGGCCGAAATCAGCTTCATTGATGCAAATGGAACTGAAAGAACTGTTAGTTTAGCAGTGATAGGAGAAGGCAAATCCTTTAATAACACCTCTATTTATTCAGAATCTGATCCCAGCACATTACCTGTTGAGTTCCACCTGCTGGATTCGGGCGCGGGCTATATCAAAATCAATTCCAATTATGATGATCTCAATCTCATCATCCGGCTTTTTGAGCGAGGATTGAAGACTTTTGAAGAACTTGGTGTTCCAGGCATCATCATTGACTTGCGTGAAAACTCTGGCGGCGCGCCACTTGGACTGGCAGGCTTCCTCCACGATGAAGAAATCGTGATGGGGCAACTGGAATATTACAGCGACAAAACCGGTGATTTTGAAGCAGAAGGTTTACCTGACAAGGTTTTGCCCAACGAAAACCAATATCACTTTGATAAAAAAGTATTGCTAGTTGGGCAAGCCTGTTTTAGCGCTTGCGAAATCGAGGCGTACGGATTTAGTCAAGTGCCCGGAATGATCGTCGTCGGGCAGTATCCGACCGGGGGCGTAGAAGCGGAAGTTGCGCGGGGGCAATTTGAATTTCCAGAGGGTTTCGCGCTCCAGATCCCAACAGGGCGATTTAAACTTCCAGACGGGAGCATCTTCCTCGAAGGCGTTGGCGTTCAACCCCAAATCCGCGTCCCTATTGATGAAACGACAATACTTTCAGATGAAGATGTAGTCCTTGCAGCAGGAGAAAAGGCTGTTTCAGAACCCCTTTCTTTGGGCGTTATGCCAGAATCTCCTCCGAAAATAGCGAGTCTTGAAGAATCGGAGGCACGATTAGCAGAAGATGGCGCCCAGCAACTGGAAGAAAAAGCAAAAGAAGTCTACTCAGAAATTGAGATGACGCAAACGGATACGCCACTGACCTACACTGTCACCCTTTCACCTGATGATGACATTCTTTGGGTTTGGGGCTGGTGTGCGGCATCTGAAGAAATTTTGGATGACAATCTTTCAAAAATTGACCTGGAATTTATGCTGGAAGACGAGAGCATTTCCCCTGAACAGTTTGTGAGCTTTGGTTATCCTTATGCGGAACAATCTTGCCAGGTTTATTTTGCATCCTTATCTGAATGGACAGCTGGAGAACATCATCTCAAAACAACCGCGACTTGGGCAGAGACGATTGATGACGGCTCAATAGAACTCCCCGCTGGTTCGCAAATTCTGGAATATACAGTTTATGTGAATCCGTAGTTTTTTTTACAAAACGGACAAAACCAAAGCTTTCACTTTTGATCAAGAAAAGAGCGTGCGTCGCACCAAAACGATGAGAATCTACACCTCGGCAAAAAAATGCCTGTCGATTAGCATCTCTTTGTCGAAGTTGGTGCGACGCACGCTTGCCTGAGAGAAAGCCCTAAAAAAAAGCCCCCGTTCCTTTTCAAAGGAACGGGGGCTTCGTATTCTAAAACACTAATTTACAAAGCGATATTTGAGCAAAGCCCAAATTGCTTCAAAGGCATCATGAAGTTTGATTTTCTTCCCGTCAGAGTAGTCACGCGGGTTGAAAGAAATCGGCACTTCAAAAATACGCACCTTCTTCTTAAGAATTTTTGCAGTGAATTCTGGCTCAAAATTGAAAGAATTAGAGTGGATTGTGATCCCATCCAGCACTTCGCGCTTGAAGACTTTGTAGCCCGTCTCCATATCCGTCAGGATATTGTTATATAGAATATTAGTCGCTAAGGTGAGCAATTTATTCGCAATCATATGCCAGAACATCGTCGAGCGACGCGGCGCACCCAAGAAACGAGAGCCGTATACCACATCCGCAATACCTTCTTCAATCGGCTTTAAAATTGCAGGGTAATCACGGGGGTCATACTCAAGGTCAGCATCCTGAATAAGAAAGACATCGCCCTTTGCTTCACCGAAGCCAGTGCGCACAGCTGCGCCTTTCCCTTGATTTTTCTCGTGCAAAACAACGCGGATGTTATCTGTACCATCCAACTCTTTCAAAATATCGCGCGTGCCGTCTGTAGAGCCATCGTCCACGATCAGAATTTCCCAGGGCAAGCCTGTAGCCTGAACGCGTTTGAGAATTTCACGAATATTTTGAACTTCATTAAATACGGGGATTATCACTGATAGGTTCATGGGGCAAATTATAAATTAAATGAAGAAAAAGTGGGAAAGAGATTTAGGAGCATAGACAGATGTCAAAAATAGCAGGCTGCGATAGAATACAGACGGAGAAAATTATGTACAAAAAATCACCCCCCTTGGTTTTTCTTTTATTAATATTCGGCTTTATCACAGCTTGCAGTATGGAAGTTTCAAAACTGGATGAAGCGGACTCTGCCCCTTCGACAAACGGGATCATCACTGCGACACTTCCCGTTACCTTTACACCGAGAGCAAGCGCGACCCCACTGCCTGCTACCGCGCAACCCACTGTGGAACCAGTCTCAGGCAAGGTCACGGCGCAAATTAACGTACGTGAAAATCCGAGCACATCAAGCGAATCTATCGGGATGCTGGGCATCAACAGCGAGGCGGAAATTATCGGGAAAAGCGCAAATGAAGATTGGTATAAAATCCGCTTTGTGTCAGCAACCGGAGAAAGCAGGGAAGGCTGGGGCGCGGCAGAATATATCCTAACCGAGAGCAAGCCCGATGTTCCGGTCATATCGGGCAGCAGCCCATCCACAGGCGACGAAAATACAAATGGCCAGACCACGCAACAGATCAACGTCCGCATCGGCCCCGGGACGGATTTTGCGGTTTTAGGGCTTCTCAATAACGAAGAAGAGATCGTCCTGACAGGAAAAAATCTTGACGGGAACTGGCTCCAAATTGAATTTGTATCTGGCAATGATAACAAAGGCTGGGTTTTCGCAAGTTATGTAGAAAGTAATATCATTGATGATCTACCCATTATGAGCGAAAGCGGCGAAGAGATCGCGGCAAGCACCCAAACAGTGATGGCGGCAACTGCTGCGCCAACGTACTTCCCTGCGCCAGATGATGGGGATTCTGCTGAAGAGCCATCCATTTCTGTTGAATTTTCTGCCACAAATTCACGTGCTTTTGACTATAGCAGCGACCTTTCTTCTCCCGAAGGTGATACAGAAGACTGGATCGCATTTCATCCCAACTCACCGGAAGATCGCGTGAACCTTCTAATTGACCTTAGTTGCGAAGGAAATGGAAATCTCTATGCTGAGCTATGGCAAGGTGGCATTAAACTAGATAAATGGGGCGAACTCAATTGTGGTGACAGCGACTATGCGCTCAGCATGTTTCGTGATGAAACTTATCAATTTCGCCTTTACTCAAAATATTCACGCGAGCTAACTTATATTAGCTACAACTTGCAAGTGCGCGCAGCACCGTAGGCCGCAGGAGTTTCTATGAAAAAGCCTTTCTTTTATCTCTTCCCTATTCTTTTCTTTTTACTTGCTGCCTGTCAAAGTAGTGAAGAAATATCCCTACCAACAGAGAGCCTGGAAGCTACCCCGGAAATCATCGAAGAAACTGTAGAAATTTATACGCCAACACCCACAATTGACCTAAGCGCAGAACTCCAGGAAGTGGAAGGGAATGTAGAAGCAAAGGAAGAAATTGACTCCAATTTTTCTGTAGCATCTAACGGGACGGTTCTCGCAGAGAAAGGAGAGATCCGCACATCCGAAAATGGCTATACACGCGTTGACTTATCAACGGGTACGCTGATCAGGATGGCGCCGCTCTCTCATTTCACACTCCTTTCCAACGAAGAAAAAGAAGAAAGTCTCCTTACGCGCGTAAAGCTGGAATTAGGTCAGCTTTGGGTGGTACTAAACGGCGGGAGCGTTGAAATCGAAACGCCTTCTGGTGTAGCTGCGGTGCGCGGCTCTTATATGATGGTTGAAATTGACCCGGAAACGCAAGGAGCAATTATCTCTTGTCTGGAAGGGCATTGCGAGCTAGAAAATCCTGCCGGCATTCTACGACTTTCTAATGGACAGCGCGCGACCTTGCTCCCACCAGAACTGACAGATGGAAAATTCGTTTTGCCCCTGATCGAAAGGATGAGCGAAAGAGATTTTGCCGAATGGCTCTTTTTTATCCCGGAAGCGCAAGATATTTTCCCTCTGCTCGAAGAAGAAGGCTTGCTCCCCTGGGGAGATTGGGAAGAATTCGTGCCCGACGAAGATGGTTTGTTGTTAAGTTTCGATGAGCTTTTCCCCGAATTAGATTCATCGCTCTTGGATGAGATATGCCCTCCCGAAGAAGAATGCTCCCCCTTAGACGGCGACGGCTTGCTTGATGGAGACGGCCTGCTCGGTGGAGATGGTCCCCTCAGTGGTGACGGCCCACTTGATGGCGGTGGCCCATTAGATGGCGATGGCCCGCTTGACGGCGACGGTCCCCTTGGCGGAGATGGCCGACCAGGTAGATAAAATGATGATAAAGAAAAAATCACCCGCCCAAATAGTATTGCTTAGCATCATCGCAGCATTTTTAATTCTCTCCGAAATAGCTGCCGTCTTTTTCCCTTCGACGATCACGCCTACAGAAAGACTGGATTATGCCGCGCGTGATGCTGCAATGCGGCTACGCGGCACACAAGCCGTAGATGAAAGAATTGTCATCGTAGCGATAGATGATTTCTCGCTCAATTACGAAAATAATACCTGGCCCTGGTCTCGCGCTTATTTAGCCGAGATCGTTCAAACACTTAATCAAGCTGGCGCAGAGATCATTGGGCTGGATGTTTTTCTCTTTGAAGAAGATCCTGAAGGCGATGCTATCCTTGCAGATGCTTTCGTGCAAAGTCCAAAATCTGTCAACCTTGTTCAACTTTTTGTTGACCATCAGGGTGTAAACACACTCAAACTGCCTCGTCCTGAATACGAGAATGTCTTCGACAGCTTGGGCATCACAGAGATTCAGCTAGATGATGATGCAGTAGCACGCAGTATCCGCGCTTATAAATATGACAAAGTCTCACAAAAAAACTACTTCAACTGGGCCATTGAAGTTGCGCGCCTTAGCCAAAACGCTTCTCCGATCAGCCAGTTTTCTTCTACAAACCTTAAGCTAAGCAACGAAGAGATTCCTTTGCATGGCACGCATTTCCTGGTCAATTTTCGCGGACCTGCTGAGGCTTATCCCATCTACTCTGCCGCACAAGTCGTCTTGGGCGACTACCCTGCGGAAAATTTCAAAGACAAGATCGTGCTGATCGGGGCAACATCCGTTACTTTGCAGGATGTTTACCCCACGCCATTTTCCAGCCAGATTCGCACTTCGGGCGTAGAAATTGTCGCTAACACGGTCGATTCGCTGCTCAATCAAAACTATCTCCGTGTCGTGCCGCCGTGGGTCAATCTCCTCGCTATTCTGCTTGCGGCATTTTTATCCCATCTAATTACCCGCACTTCGCGCCCGGGCTTGGCTATCAGCCTAATGTTTGCTAGCATCTTCTCTTATGGCGCTATTTATTATTTCTTTTTCAGTCAATCGGGGCTTTACTTGCCTTTCATGGCGCCCGAGACAATGTTTTTTCTTGGCGTGATCATGCCCACGCTGGAACAGGCACTTGCCCAGGAAGCTGAAAAACGACGCGTTCGTAATCTTTTCTCACGTTTTATTTCCCCCGAGATGGTCGAGCAATTGATCTCTACGCAAGATATTAGCTCGCTCAATAAACGCAGCAATATCACCATCCTTTTTTCGGATATTCGCGGCTTTACGACCCTCTCGGAGCAACTTACCCCCGACGGCGTTGTCTCCCTGCTTAATCCCTATTTAGATGTGATGACGAAGGTCGTTCACAAACATGGCGGCACAGTGGATAAATATGAAGGCGACGCGATCGTTGCCTTTTTTGGGGAACCTGTGCACTACGAAGACCACGCCCTGCGCGCCGCACGAGCCGCTCTGGATATGCGGCTTGCTCTCGTTAAATTAACAGATCAGTGGGAAAAGGCAGGAGTCTTGCCCCCGGATTTCATCTTCGATATCGGGATCGGCCTGAACAGCGGCGATGTTTTTGTCGGTTTACTCGGCTCCGAAGAACGCGTTAATTACACCATCATCGGCGATAACGCCAATCTCGCTGCCCGCCTGCAAGACCTGAGCAAAGGCTACGGTTGGTCAATGATCATCAGTGAGAGCACCAACGAAGCCATCAAAGATGAAATGGAAACCGAATTTATCGAATCGAAACTGGTTAAAGGTAAAAGTGAAGCGGTGAAGATTTATAAGTTGATTGGGTATAAAGCGAAGTAAGACACAAAACTATCATCATAAATGCATTCGCTTAGGCAGAGAATTCTTCACCTTTCGACAGTTTGATAATAGATAGCAAACTATTCTTTGTTTTTCTCTTTTAACTCTAATAGTTTATTTCCAAACTCAACGAAGCTCTGTTCTGATGGAAAATCTCTCTTAGGAATATACACCACAGGACAATTACCCACATGAATAAAGACAAAATCAGATGTTATGCCTATTTGGTCAACTCGTCTCCAGCGCCACCGATGGTTAGCCTCTGAGCTTTTAATTTCAAGCCAATCATCATCGAATGTTGCCTTACGAGGCAACGAAAAAAGCTCAATATCCTTAGCTGTCAATCTTTTTTCTTGGCCTCTGTACGCTTGTTTCCCATAATAATATCTCGGCTTAAATCCTGATTTTATAAAAAATATTGCCTCTAAAAAGAGAACGAGCAAGCTAGAGACAAGAAATGCTGCTCTAAAGCCCCCACCGCTAACAAACGAAATGAAACCAGAAAATAAGGCAAGAACAACAATTGCTCTTTGTTGATCCTCTAAAACCTGTTTATTAATAGATACGCCTTGTTCTGTTTCTTTTACCATATAGTTATAAAATGCTTCAAAATCTTCACGCTTGTTTTGAAAAGTTACTTCCATACTTCCTCCTAGTTCTCACCTGATTATACTTTAGACTGTATAATTTCTAATGTAATCCACACATTATACGACAACAAGTAATCAAAAACAGTAACCAAAAGGATTCCCATGTCTAAAATCCCCGCACGAAATGAAGTTGACCCAAAATATACTTGGAACGCCGAGAGCGTTTTCGCTTCTCCTGAAGTGTGGAGCGCAGAAGCTGAGCAAATCATTGCTGATATTCCTTCTACAAAAGCCTTTCAAGGCAAACTGGGCGAAAACGCCGCATCTCTTGCCGATGGCCTTGAAGCTGTCGAAAATCTGCTTGTGCGTGCAGAGCGACTCTATATGTACGCCGGTTTCGCTTACAGCGTAGATACCGCAGATCAAGATGCTGCTGCAATGGCTGATAAAGCCGGTGGTGTTTACGGACAGGTCGTAGCAGCAATTTCTTTTGTTCAGCCAGAAATGCTGGAGATCGGAGAGAAAAATCTGCGCCAATGGATAAAAGATGAATCTCGATTGGCAATTTACGAGCATTTTGTCAATAATCTTTTTCGTAAACAGGCGCATGTCCGTTCATCGGAAGTGGAAGAAATTCTGGGCATGTTGGCTGATCCTTTTGGCGGAGCAGCCGCCACGCGAAGCATGCTCACCAACGCAGATTTCAAGTTCCCGTCTGTAAAGACCGCCGATGGGCAGGAAATTGATCTGACACAAGGCACAGTGCCAAAAATCCTACTCAGCGATGATCGCGATGCCCGTAAAGCTGCTTGGGACAATTATCATGACCAATATCTGACGCATAAAAATACACTTGCTTCATCATTGGCTACATCCATTAAGCAAAACGTTTTCCAAATGCGAGTCCGCAAACACAAAACGACCTTAGGGGCATCACTATTTGAAGATAATATCAAAACAGATGTCTATCATAATCTAATCGATATTTTTAAGAAAAATCTCCCCGTTTGGCAACGCTATTTTGATATTCGACGCAAAATTTTAGGCGTGGAAGAACTCCACCCTTACGATCTCTGGGCTCCGCTCACAGAAAACAGCCCCAAAGTGAGCTATGAGCAAGCCGTTGAATGGATATGCGAAGGACTTGCGCCGATGGGCAAAGATTATTTTGCTACAGTGCGCAAAGGCGCGCTTGAAGATCGCTGGGTGGATGTTTACCCAAATCAGAGCAAACGTGTTGGAGCGTTTTCGTGGGGCGCGCCAGGGACACATCCATTTATTATGATGAGCTTCAACGATAATATGCTCGCACTAAGTACCTTGGCGCATGAACTAGGTCATTCGATGCACTCCTACCTCACATGGCAAAATCAGCCGCTGGTTTATGGTGAGTATTCGCTCTTTGTGGCAGAAGTCGCGTCAAATTTCCATCAGGCTTTGGTACGCGGACATTTGCTGAAGAGCAATCCTGATAAAAATTTCCAGATTGCGATCATCGAAGAAGCGATGTCGAATTTTCTGCGTTATTTCTTCATCATGC
>JABGQT010000015.1 GCA_018648685.1 Anaerolineae bacterium | reverse complement strand
GGGCAGGTAAAAACTTCACCTTCGGGTAAGTTGCCCCAATCGCCGGGGCTGTGATAAAGTCCGTGACACGGAATCCATTTCAAGTCAGGGGCGAATTCGGCAGTCACGTCGCTCCCCTTTTTTGATGTGAAAGAAATCGTCTTCGCTTTTTTGACGATCTTATAAACTTCCATTGTTAGGTCGTGGATTTTCTGATAATCAGCACGCATCCCTTCACGCATAAGTTGCGGCGTGATTGAGACCATATGTCCATGCCGAACCTTTAGCCCTTTTTTGAATATCTGCAAGGAAATCTGCATTCGGAAGGACAATTCCCCTTTTTGCGCGCCCGCAGCATAGATAGTGACATTTGGATTAAATTCAAAGATCGCCTCCATGAAATTTTCTGGCATTTCAGTGAAAGGGCGTGTACCAAAATCTTCAATTTTGATCAGTTTGACTTTTGCACCTGTGGCGAGCGCTTCTTCTTCAAGAGCTTGCCCGATTAGCCACGTTTCTTCATCGGAGATGATATAAACGCGGTCTTCTGCGCGGATATTCATGCAGGTCTGGGTGGCAATGCTTGCGCCTTCGCGGAGTTCCGGATCAATTTTCATAATTTCTCTTTTCTCTAAGGATTAAGGGATTATACCCAATCTCAACGGAAAATAATGTCCCGCACTTGTTTTTTGCAGGATTCCATTTAAAGAACTTGAGTTGGGAGATAAGCTAACTACTCATGCATGTCTTTGCGAGACGGTTTTACCGTCGAAGTAATCTCGTTTTAAGGTCTGAGACTGCCGCGTCGCAAGAGCGTGCTCCTCGCAGAGACATGCCAAGGAGAAGGCTGAGATATTATCTTTCGTTAAAGAAGAAGAACCCATTCCTTTCGATGAAATGAGTTCTTCTTTGTATTTCTTTGGTTATGCTTAGGCTTCTACGACCACAGCATCTTCCTTTTTGCTAAATTGCTCACGACCCAAGAGCCAGAGGGCACCGAGACCAAAGAGGACAATAATGAGCTTGACCAGCCAACCGAGGAAGGGGATCGACATGATCAGCGAGAGAAGAATTACGCCGATAACTAAGGGCCAAACTTTGTGATTGGCTAATTCAGGTTTGACACGAGCGAGGATCAGTTTGCCACTTAAGACGCTGACGATGATCTTCGTGAGATAAGCGACTGTCAAGATAAAACCGACGATCAGGGCAAAGAGAGTCAGTAAGCCCAAAGCAACGATTGCGCCGCTTAATCCGCCTAGCGAGAGGAAGCCGAAGATGATCGCGCCAATGATCATGGTTGTAAAGACAACCAGAAGGGCAAAATAGAAGGCTGCGTAAGCGACTACGCCCCATCCCAAGCTAGGCATGGTTTCTGTTTGCAATTTATATTCTGCTGCGCCCAGGAAATTGGGGAAAAGCCAGCCTAATAAAAGACCAATCGCGGTCAAGGTAATAATAGTGCGGAGTAAGTCTAGTGCCCAAAATCCAGCCATTTGTGCAGGGGTGGGGGGAGCAGGGTGTTCGTAGCTATATTGCGCCTGAGTTGGTTCAACGCGCAGCGTTTCACCTGCAACAACGCCAGCAGGGAAAGTCATCTCATTATAGGCTGAGTAGCTTAGATCGCCGCCAATGGAGGCTGCTTTATCAAGGGTAATGCCAGGGGCAACATAAGGGATACTGATATTCATGGAAGGCCCGTAAGACATGGGGGGCACCCCTTCATCTCTGCTGGAAGAATCAACATAAGCTGTCACGTTTCCGTCTACATTGCCGCTTAATTCAAAAGCTGCTGTGCCGGCTAGAATATTGCCTTCGGTATCGCCCGCGACCAGAACTTGCCCGCCGCCGACAACAATATCTCCGCCGATTGTGCTGCCATCTTTTGCTTCGAGGCTTGCACCGCCGAAGAGCAGGTCATCACCAAGTTTGGCATCGGGACCAAGTTGTATGGCCGCTGCACCAGAGCGAAGATCGTCTCCGACTGTGCCGTTAACGACAACGCTTTGGGCAAAGGCCATTACATCGCCTTCAACAGTACCGTTAATGGTGACGTTTTGTGCGCCAGTAAAAAGGTCGCCTTCGACAGTACCGTTAATGGTCACGAAGGCTGCACCTGTAAAAAGGTCGCCTTTGATCGTGCCATCTACGACGACAGTTTCTGCACTGATATAGAGGTCATCTTCGATAACTTCGTCTGCTTCGATCACGACGTGAGTACCTTCTTGACCTTCAAAGGCTGAGGCGGTGGGGACAATGGCGAGGGCGACTAGCAGGAACACCGCTAATGCACTGAAAATCTTTGTTTTGTGGAACATGTTTTCTCCTAATGAGTAAAAATTGTTTTTATTCTACCCATGTATACGGGAAGGTTTAACGGAAGTTGCATTTTGGGGAAGATGTTTTTAAAGGGGGGCAAGCCTAAATTGGAGTGTGTTGCGAAGTAGCTCTGTTTTCTCGGACTAGCACCCAGGTTGTTAATCCCCAAACGAGGAGGGGAAGTAATCCGTAGAGGGTTTCTCTTTCCAGATGAATAAGAATGGTCGCTACACGGATGAAGACAGAAGCAAGGGAAACGGAAAGAAAGATCAGACTTACTTTTAGGAAGGGAGTGCCTTTTTGAAGTAAAAAGACCATCGTAAAAACGATGGGGATGGTAAGAAGGAGGTGGTCGTAGGGCCAAAGATAGAGAGTGGAGAGGAGGTTGACAGAGATGAGATGCCCCAAGGAGAGAATTGGCGAAGAAAAATGCCATTTGCTAAGAAGCCAAATATTGAGTAACAAAAATAGAACCAAGGCGATGCCACCTAGCCAAGTGGTGCATCCTTTTTCGAAATTGCATGCCATCGCAGAAAAACCCCAGATTGTTGGGGAGTTGCCAAATTCGTTACCCAACTTTGTACTGAGGATATTGATATATTTTGGAATCCAGAGAGGGTCTTTGAGCAGGCTGGTGAAGAGGAGAAATATCCCTGTAGAGGCGATGCCTGCTAGGGCAGGGTATTTTTTTCTAGCAAGCAGCCATGGTGTAACGATGAGTAGTAGAGGAAACCCGACGCTGGGTTTGATGGCGAGTAGAGCGAGTGTTGCTCCGCCCCAAAACCATTTTTCTTTGTGCCAGAGCATAGCGGCCAGAGTTGCGATGAAAAGATATAGGGAACTTAGCTGGCCGCCCAGGATGTTCGTTGTAGTTGGACGGAATATGATATTTGCAAGAATAATGGGGAGGAGGAGATGTTTGGTTTTATGGAAATTTGTACTTCTCAATAAAAGGAGAATAGAGATTAGAAGTAGACTCTCTGAAAGAAATGTCCACGCTATAAAGGCTGTTTTGAGCGGAAGGATGCCAAGTGGGGCAAGCAAAATCGCCAGGGGGAGCGGGTAAAGATAGGCGGGCGAAGCGATACGATCTGTACCAAAGTCTTGGTGAGCTTGAATCCATTCGGCCGAATTGTATGGGTCGCGGCCATCCCAGATATTGCGGCTGCCAAGCCAGAACTGAAAGAAATCGCTGTTTTGGTATTCGATTATTTTACTAATTTGGATTGCGCCGATCAGGAAAACGATGGTGCAAAGTAGAATAACTGCGAATAGCCAAAACTTTTTCGTTTTATTCACCAATTATTTTTATGAGTACGCGTTTACGGCGGCGACCGTCAAACTCGCCGTAGAAGATCTGTTCCCAAGTACCGAAATCAAGTTTGCCATTGGTGATGGCAACAACGACTTCGCGCCCCATGACTTGTCTTTTCATGTGGGCGTCGGCGTTATCTTCGCCAGTATCGTTATGCCGATACTGGTCGATAGGAGCATGAGGGGCAAGTCTTTCAAGCCATTCTTCATAATCTTGATGAAGACCATATTCGTGGTCATTAATAAAGACCGAGGCGGTGATATGCATCGCGTTCACGAGCACAAAGCCTTCTTGTATTTTGCTTTCGCGCAGGGCTTCGTTCACTTGAGGGGTGATATTGATGAATTCGCGGCGGGCAGGGGTGTGGAACCAGAGTTCTTTACGATAGGATTTCATAATCGGCTCTTCCATTTTTCTGATTAGACAGTATTCGTTACCAATTACAGGGTTCACATACTAGGACAATATTCAGTTTACCATGTGCAGTAGCTATCTGAAAACAAATTTACTGGAAACCCCGCTTTAGTATTTTTTGAAGTCCATTGCAATTGCTACCTTTTCTCCTTATCTTCTTCAGTATCTATCTCTATGATTTTTTCGTACGTGCATAAAACGCACCATGTCGCACACCTTAAACGGTTCAAGTCGCACAGCTTA
>JABGQT010000016.1 GCA_018648685.1 Anaerolineae bacterium | reverse complement strand
TAAAGCCATCCCAAACTTGTACTGCCCCCTTCACCGACCACAAAAATCTTGCTGGAGAGTTCGACCTGGATGACATCATTGAAGCCAGAAACAGCCAACATCAGCGATGCTTTTTGGATGGCAAGGATGAAGATAGTTTGATGTTTAGCTAGATAACGAAAGCCTTCAAAATACTGTTGAGAAACATCTTTGGGCGTAAGAGGCTGCTTGTTTTTTGTGGTCGTCTGGGTATAAGCTATTTTCCCGATGAAATAGGCAGAGAGCAGATAAGAGAAGGCATCCAGAATAATGGCAGGGGCAATACCCCATGTCCCTGCAACCTGTCCGCCCAAGAATGCGCCAAGCGCAAGCATGGTAGACCATGTGGTCGAAGTCAGCGCATTCGCTGTACCGATCTCATTTTCTACGACCACGTCCGGGAGAATGGCATCTTTGGTGGGGAAGAAGATTCCGCTGATGCCGAGTTGGAGGGCTGTGAGAGTATAGAGCAGCCAGATTTGGCTTGCATCTTTTACGAATAAGAAACCCAGCACGATGAAAAAGCGTAAGATATCTGACCAGATCAAAATCCACTTGCGGTCAAAGCGATCTGCCAGCATCCCGCCGATGGGGCTGCTGATGAATTGAGCTAGCGAGCGGATGACGAAGAGTCCGCCAACGGCTAATCCGGATTGAGTCAGATTTGCCGTGAGAATGGCCGTGGCGATTAAGTTGAACCAGTCCCCTATAAGACTGATAATTTGCCCGAGCCAAAGGTTTCTGAAATTTTTATTTTTACCAATAAGACCCCGGTAGCTGACGGGAGGTGTTTGTATTGTCAAAAGTTTTTACCTTTTCATGATGCTCAAAATAAGGATGTGATTTTTTTCAAGCTACCTGACATTTTTTTGCGGGTGGCTGAGTAACTCCGAATGCTTTTTTCGGAGTGTATCGAAGCCACATATCTCAGTTTTTGCGTTACTTTTGGTTTCGATACGGCGAAAAGCATCGCCTACTCAACCGCTGGACGCTTTTAGTTAGCAAAGTGTCAGGTGGCTTTTTTTCAAAAGATTATATTATGCACGCTACTTTATTTTTGATAGGCGCGGATGGCGTCTTTGATCTCTTGTGCATCGCCTTTGAGCAAGCCGTTGATGAAGATTGGTTGCGAACCGCCCGTTGTTTCGATGGTGAGATCGGCAAAGAGAACACCTGACTTTAGTTTGACGGAGGCTATTTTCCCGTAGCTGATGATCTCTTCGTCTGAGCCGAGAACGCGGCGTTTGATGAAGTGGATGCCATCGTTGGCGACGATGACTTCGTCGGGGAAAAGCGCATTACCTGATGTTAATCTATTCGATTTATAGTGTTTATCCATTTTTTATTCCTTTTCTCTAAATGAGCTTTTTGTTTAGGTAGGTGTGCGTGATGCCAGCTTCCAGTATTACCTATTGACTAATATTACGCATTTTCAAACTATTTCCTTCTGCCCCCCTGCCCTGCCGGGCATCCCCCCATTTTAAAAAAATAAAATGGGGGGAAATAGTGTTTGTTGAAGCCAGGCTCCTCCCCTAAATTCCGCTTTTAGAATTTGGGGGCACTCTTCGAGAATGCTATGCGAAGGCAGGGTGGGGCGAAAATTGCAAAAACATTTACTGTGTAACATTATTTATAAGCGTGAACAAGCCTAAATTCCGAAGCGATGCGGTTCCACATCCAATTATGGGTTCATTTCATAAATATCTTTGAGGGCATAAACGTGCTCCTGCCATACTTTTTGATAGCGCGCTTCATCCACATTCGCTTTGCCGATCATGCGCTGGCAAAATGCCATTTGTTCGGCGGTGCTACTGGGTTTTCCATAAAGTTGGAGGGCAAATTTCGAAAAATCGCGCACCATAAAATCAAATATCTGATCTACAAGCGCGTCGTCCATTTCGTAGATTTTCGCATTTTCAAGGATCAATTGCCCATAAACAACGAGGGCAAATAATTCACCGAGAGCCATGAGGAAATCAATATCCTTGCGCTGCGCTTCATCGGGCGTTGCCATCGCCAAAAATTCTTTGAGAACGGCAACTTGTTCCTGAAAAAGCTTCACGTTGGGCAGATCGTAGCTGTTGAAAGCAATATTATAGTCGTGGAAAAGGATTTTGCCCAAGCCGCGCGTTGCCCCCTGATCGAAAAGAAAATCGTCGTTTACGGGGCTATTCTGTTGGGGCAGGTCGGGATATTCGGCAGGCGCAAAGAAATAATTGGGCATGAATTTGACGATGAGAGCAATGTTGACATGCACCGTGCCTTCGAGCTTGGGCAGGGCGCGGATGTCGCGAGCAGCCATCTCGAAGAACATATCTTTCTCAAAGCCTTTCGCGGCGATCACGTCCCAAAGGAGATTGATGACTTCTTCGCCCTGCGTGGTGACTTTCATTTTAACCATCGGATTGTAGAGCAGATAGCGGCGGTCATCGGCGGAGGCGGCGCGCATATAATCTGCCGTGCGTAGGGCGAAAAGTTTCATTGCCACAAGGCGCGCGTAGGCATCCGTAAACATTTGCTTCACATGGGGGAAGTCGGTGACGTGCATTTTATAAAGACGACGATTTGCCGCGTGGTTGATGGCTTCGTAAAGAGCGTGGGTACACATCCCGACCGAAGCCCAGCCTAGATTATATTTGCCCACATTGACCGTATTGAGTGCCGAATCCCAGGCATCTTGCCCCTTGCTGAGAATCTCATCTTCGGTGATTGGGTAATTCCTGAGCGCGTACTCGGCAACATAATTTTGGCTATTGGTGACGTTTTTGACGAGTTCGTAATTTTCATGCTGGGAATCAGCGACAAAGAAGACATAATCTCCGCTATCGGTCAGTTTCCCAAAGGTGGAAACCATCGGCGCGACGTTGGCGTTGCCGATATAGTATTTTGCGCCATTTGCAAGATAAGAGCCATCTCCCTGTGGTGCAAGCTTCATGCTTGTTGAGTAAATATCCGCGCCATGTTCTTGCTCTGAAAGCCCGAAGGCGAAAATTGCACCATCTTCCAAGTGTTGTGCAGCTTTTTCCTTCAGTGCTTCATTCTTCCCCATCCAGATCGGCCCCAGCCCCAGAATACTAACTTGCCATGTATACCAATAGGCCAAGCCGTAAAAGCCGAGGATTTCGTTAAAGCCACAATTGCGCCAGGTATCCCAGCGGGCGTTTTCATCTTTACCGTATTTTTCAGGTGTCAGGAGCGTGGAGAATATTTTTTCGTCTTTGACGAATTCTATGAAATCCGCGTACCAGGTACGTTCATGGTCATCTTCCTTGATCCTGGCTTTGCCTTTATTCTCGAAAAAGGCGATGGTTTTTTCCATGATCTGGCGTGACTCTTCGTCGGGATAATGGCGTTGGTGGTCTTTGGGGTTGAGAAGAAACATAGTGACTCCTGAGCATAAACTAGTGGAATATGTGTAAAATCGCTATTTGCAGGGACTTTCTTATTATAGATAAAAAATTGTTTTCATCTGCCCCCCTGCCCTTTGGGCATCCCCCCATTTTGAAAAGATAAAATGGGGGGAATCAGCAGAAAACAAATCCTTCTTAGCTCCCCCAACCTTCGCCATCATAATAACGGGTACCGCGATGGCCTTTTTTATGATAGGGTTTTTCGAGCTTTTCGCCGGGTGTTGTGACAAAGATCAGGCTGCGTGGTTTTCCCGAGTTTGGATTGACAGCACCGAACTCGATCCGCGTAATTTGACAACGGCCCACCAACATATCTTGCCAGATGGTGTAGACATAGTCGCCAACATTCAGGCGCGAGGGTTTGCCTGCCATATGGAATTCGTATTCGCCTTCTTTGCCATCATACAAAAGATTAATAGCTTCGATTCCTTCTTTTTGGGGGATGGTTTTTGTTATGCCGCTCATTTGTTTTCTCCTTGCTTTGCTAGAGATAGTTTAATATTGCGCAATACTTGAGTTAACTTTTCGTAGCGGAAATTTTTTCGTCTAATATGTTCAAAGATTTAAGGCAGAAGGATTCTATTCTTTCTAAAGTAGATACTATTCTGCGGAGAGTTTTCATTACACTCACTCTCGCACTATTTATATCTCTACTAATTCCTTTTAATCCCAATATAGAATTATAAAAACCTTGAGTCCCATCTAAGCCAGATTTAGTACCAGTAAGCATAGATTCAATGCTATCGCGTAAGGCAACGGCTTGCTCTTGCCCTTCTTCTGTATCTGGAGTAAACCAGTTGATATAACCAGAATAACCATTAATAAACTCATCTACGCTTTTTTCATATTCTGGTAAT
>JABGQT010000017.1 GCA_018648685.1 Anaerolineae bacterium | reverse complement strand
TACGTAAGCACGAAAGCTACCACGCCTGTGATGATGGTGCCCTCTCAGAGATTTGCGTACCATTAAAAATTGGGGGGCAAGTTCTAGGCTCACTTAATCTTGAAAACCAGGAGTTAGATTCCTTCAGCGAGAATGATCTCCGTATGTTGATCATTTTGGCAAATAATTTATCAATTATTATCAAAAACTCTCAACTATACGAAGATACAGCAAGACTGAAGAGATTTAACGAAAATATCGTTCAGGGTGTTACGGAGTCAATCCTCGTTGAAAACGCAGATGGCTATTTCACCTTTGTCAATCCTGCCTTAGAAAAACTTCTGGGGTATTCACAAGACGAGTTATTGGGGCATCATTGGACAAAGATTGTCCCCAAATATGCTGTGGAACAAATTCTCCATGAAATGGCAGCTCCCCGGAAAGAACACCAAAGACAATACGAAACAGTTATCCAGAACAAGGCAGGAGAGATTATTCCAATTCTTGTCAGTGCCCGCTCATTTTTTGAAAGTGAAATTTATACAGGAGCACTCTCAATACTAACAAATATCGCCGAGCGAGTGCAGATGGAAGAGAAACTGCATCAGCAAGCGACAACAGATCCTTTGACCAAAGTATTTAATCGTCGCTACTTCTTCGATCTCGCCCAACAAGAATTGGAACGGTCTCAACGCTATGACCGCCCTCTATCCATTATCATCTTTGATATTGACCACTTCAAGAAAGTCAATGACACGCACGGTCACGCTGTAGGAGATGAAGTCCTACGCCAACTCTCAGAAAGATGTCAAAAAACATTAAGAGAGAATGACATCCTTGCCCGTTATGGTGGCGAAGAATTTATTATTCTACTCCCCGAAACACCTCAGGAACAAGCTAAACAAATGGCAGAACGAATGCGGATAAATTGCGCCGAAACACCCTTCAACAATGAGCTTGCTCCCGTTAAATTGACAATTAGCTTCGGCCTAAGCAGCTTTGCACCTACCCTGCCCCTCGACGAATTACTCCTCCGCGCAGACAAAGCACTCTACCTCGCAAAAGAAGGCGGGCGAAATAGAGTTAGCGTTTGGGAAGTAGAGAAATAAACTCCCTCTTGACAACTCGGATGATTTATATATAATCTTTTATATATAAAGGAAAAATGATGCTCAAATACGTTTTGCTCGGATTTCTCAACTATCGAAACGCTTCTGGATACGACCTGAAACAACTCATGGATGTATCCACCTCCAATTTTTGGCATGCTAAACAGAGTCAAATTTACACTACGCTCAAAAAACTGGAAGAAGATGGCATGGTCGCCTCCCACATAGAGCCACAGGAGAGTCGTCCAAACCGCAAAGTTTATGAGATTACAGAGACGGGACGAGATGATTTAAAAAACTGGCTCTCCCAACCCTTGATGGAAATTGAGTCCCGCAAAGAAAAGCTCTTGCTCAAGCTCTTTTTCTCTGCACAACTTGACCCCGAAAAGATTTTGACACAGTTACGCCTCCAGAAAACTTTACACAAAGACAATCTGGAAAAATACCAAACCATAACTAAAGGTGTTGTTCAGCAATTTGCAGCCAGCACCGATATGGCAGATGATGCCCGACTATGGGAAGCCACCCGTCGTTTCGGTGAACTCTATGAAGAGATGTATATCCGCTGGGTAGATGAAACCATTGAAAAATTAGAAGAGTAGCAAGAAGCTCTCTTTTTTTGCCTACCCTAATAAAAATTTATATATAACTAATAACCATAAGGAGAAATAAAATGTCAGAAAACACAATATCAAAACCAACTAAAAAGATGAAAGCAAATAAATTCTATATTCACCTGTGTGTCTTCCTTTCCCTCTTTGCCCTATGGGGATATGTTGAAGTAGCGAATAAATACCTACTTCTACTCACAGTTTTATCTTTCTTCGGTGCTCTTTGTTTCTCATTCATACGAATGGCAAAGCTGATTAGGGAAAAATAAATCGCTCCGCTTATTACTTATCAGCGACTTTCAGAGAAAGCGCATATCAAATAAAGGAAGCCAAAATGTCAAAGAAAAACCCAGGTCCCAAAACCGTTCAACAAGCCATTGAGGGGATGACTCTCAGCCTCAACTCTGATGAGGCAAAAGATATGAACGCCACCATCCAATTCAACGTTTCAGGCGAAGGCGGCGGAGATTATTACCTGACCATTGCTGATGGGAAATGCACCTATACCGAAGGTGCAATCCCCGACCCTACCCTTACCATCGAAACCCCTGCTAATATCTGGCTTAGGATTGCTCGTAAAGAATTAAATGGCGCAATGGCACTGATGACCGGCAAATACAAGGGCAAAGGGCAAATGGGTTTACTCATGAAAATGGATAAAATCTTCTCCCGCAAACCCACGGAAGCAGAACTGAAAGAAAAAGGCTGGCTATAGAAACGATAGGAATCAGGTATCAGTAAATCAGGGATTAGGAAAACTGGTTTTCTGATTTACTGGTCTACTAATCCTTAATCACCTAATACCATAAGGAACTCCCCATGAAAATCCTCGCCTTAAACGGCTCCCCCCGTATGAAAGCCAGCAGCACCTATCATATGCTTACCCCCATCCTCGAAGGCATGGAAGCGGCTGGCGCAGAAACCGAACTTATCCACGTCCGCAAACTCGACCTCGAAGCCTGCATCGGCTGCTACACCTGCTGGGTGCGTACACCCGGCGAGTGCATCCACAAAGATAAAGACAGCATGGTCAACGCAATGGAAAGCTACAACACCGCCGATATGGTCATTTTTGGCACGCCGCTTTACCATTTCAGCATGAGCGGTATTATGAAAACCTTCATCGACCGCACCCTGCCGCGTATCGAACCCTGGCTCATTCCGCATCCCGATATCCCCGATACCACCTTTCACCCCGAGCGTTTCCACAAACCCAACAAAATGATGCTCGTCTCCCCCTGCGGCTTCCCCGAATTTTGGCATTTCGACTCGCTCGTTGCCACCTTCAAGCAGATGGCACGCATGGAGCGTTTCGAGTATGTCGGCGAAATCCTGCGCCCTGGAGCCGAAGCCCTCAGCCGCCGCTCTTTGCAAGGTCTTTTTGCTGGCTATTACGACAGCCTCCGTCAGGCTGGCGAGCAAATTATCCGCGACAACGAAATCTCTGAAGAGACCCAAACTTCTCTTCGCAAGGATTTATTCCCCGGCGGAAAACAAGCTTTCTACGATATGGCTGGCGCATACTGGACGCAGCAAATGGATCGATTCAAGGTGCCGGATGAGATGCGCCACACCGTCCCGATTTTAGCGGATGATCTGGATAGCATCCCCTATGTTCCCGGCGGAACAGATACGAATTCGGGCGTGCCACGCTCCGAGGGGCGTTATCTTGTCCCAAACGAATACATGCTTAACTCGATGATTGGCATGTTCAACCCCCAAGCGATTCCCGATCTCCGAGCCACTGTTCAATTTACATTCTCCCCACCAAAAGGAAATGATTTTGATTTCGGCTCTGCCAATTGGTATATGAATATCAACGACGAAAATTGCTCCCTCCACGAGGGACACACCGCGCTGCCTACTCTCTCCATCACCACCCCTTACGAAGTCTGGTTTGATATAGGAATGGGCACTCTCAACGCCGAATCTGCTTTTGATGGTGGCAAATACGATGCCAACGGCTCGATAACGCTCTTGGAGCAATTCCCGCAAATTTTCCAATATCCCCAACCCAGTGAAAATGGAAAAGTTAATCCCGAACTGGATATGATCATGCTGGGGATGCCAACAGCTTTCAACGCAAAAGCCGGCGGCGATATGGATGCCACCATCCAATTTGTGTTGGGTGGCGCAGGCGGCGGGATGTATTATCAGCGCATCCAAAATGGTGAATGCACCGCGCAACGCGGTCCCGCCCTTAGCCCCGATCTGACCATCAACGCCCCCGCCGAAGTTTGGCTGGCGATCTCGAAAGGCGAACTCGACGGTCAAGAAGCCTTCATGGAAGCCAAATATCGCGCCACAGGCGATATGAATATCATGCTCAAAATGGGTGAGTTATTCAAAGCTACGGGGCTGCCCCCTGCACCCGTTTCACAATCTGTAATAAAGGAAAAAGAAGAAAAGGAAGAAGAAATGGTAGATATGACCCAACTCAATTGCCATGACACCATCGCTGGCATGCCGACGGTCTTCAATGCCGAAGCAGCGGGTGATCTCTCAGCCAAGATTCAGTTTGTGGTTAGCGGTGAAGAGCCGGGGACCTACCATCTGCTCATCGTGTATGTCCTCAAAGCTTTCGGACAGTTTCTAATGGAGACTTTTAGCCTCGT
>JABGQT010000049.1 GCA_018648685.1 Anaerolineae bacterium | reverse complement strand
TAAGTATCAGAATATATATTCTTCAAATCTTCGAATACCCCGCTGTTTTATTCCTTGCGCCTTTATCTGGGGCTGCAATAGGAGTGCTAATAGGGAAGCTAATTCCCCGCATATTTAAACATAAGCCTCATCGTGCATATATCATTATTGGAATAATCTCGGGTGGGGTAACAGGGCTTCTTAGCTTGGGAATCATCTTTTTTTGGAATATCTATGCAACCTAGCTCCCGCTAATAATTTTTGCTACAGATTCCTCAACGCTAAAAAAAACATCCTTTGCAGTAGTCACCTCCTTTCTTACAGTATGTTACTATTCAGAGATATATTGTCTAAATATATTATTTTCTGGAGGCTTTATGAATACATTCAAAAAATGGTGGAATAACGATCTTTCCAAAGGGGTCAAATTTGTTCTGCTGGCGTTGCTCGCCAACGGATTACCCGCTTTCATTATTCTGATGACGCTGCCAAATATGACCGAGATACTCTTTGTCTGGACAATCAAGCCAGCCATCAACGCCCACCTGATCGGCGTGATGTATAGTAACGCCCTATTGCTGGTTGCATTTAGTGCCTTTCAGACCGAGTGGAAAAACCTGCGCGTCAATATGGTCGTCATTACGCTTTTTTCCATTTTCGCCACCCTGCTGACTTTTGTTTACCTGAAACCCTTTCTCGCGCACCCCTGGTATCACCTCGCCTATTGGCTCACGATGTACTTCGTACTTTTCTTCGCCGCGCCCTATGTTTTTATCACGCACGAGAAAAAATATGGCGGCAAACTCCCTGTCCAAATCCCGCTAAATTTTGGCGCGCGCTTGGTCGCAATGCTCTCTCTGCTCTTCAGCCTGATCTTTGCGCTGGGGCTACTTTTCAACATTGAACTCGTCAATCAAAATTTCCCGTGGAAACTTCCCCCACTGGTTGGCGGTCTCATCGGCGTCCTTTTCATCACGCATACCGCCGCCTACGCCTGGGCACTCCGCGATGGCGATTGGCTGCGCACCCGCCCCATTTTTTGGCAGGTGCCGCCCCTCGCTTTGCTGCTTATTCTTTTGCCGCTCATTCATCCCGCTGACTTGCGTCCCGATGCAGGTTTTTCTCTAACACTCTACTATGCACTGGCGGGATACGCGCTCATCTCCAATTTATGGATTATTCTGGGATACCGCAAAGCAGAGAGGGATTTCCCCAATGGATAGCAAAATTTCCCGCGCCGCACTCCGCCTAGACGCACTTGGCCTCATCTTGGCAGGTCTCATCAACACCTTTCTCGCCTCAGCGGATGCCGGTTTAATCCTCGCCCCCGGAACATCTACCGCGCAACCTGACCTTCTCCTGCGCATCAACTGGATCGCCGAAAATACCCTCCGCTGGCAGGCGGGTTGGCTCTTCTGGTTTGCTGTTACTCTCAGCTTCTCGTGGAGCTATTATGCTCTCGGTCGCCATCTAAATAAAACCCTCCCCTGGGTAAATCTCGCCATCGGATTAGCCCTCATCGCCGCCGCCGTTGATATTGTCGGTGTGCTCATTAATTTTGTTGTCCTCCCCACGCTCGCAGGTGATCTCTCGATAACCCACAGTCTTTTCCTTGCAATGGAAAAGATGGCAAATGCGCTAACGAATGTCGCTGCTTTCGGGCTATATTCATTGGCTGGTCTGCTCTTGCTTCCCGCTATCTTTTCTACAAAAGATTATCCAAACTGGCTGCGCTGGCTGGGTGTGATCGAATGGGGCATCGCATCCGTTGCGACAGTTTTGCTTATTATTGCCCCGCACATAGCAACGATTCCCCTGCTGATCAGCTTTGCCCTCTACGCTCCCTGGGTTTGGGGAAGTGCGTCCTGGTTGTTACGTAGGAAATAAGGAGAGTTTATGAAAATTCGTATGAGCCCTAATATTGCCATCAGACATAAAGACTACACTGCAGCTGTTAATTTCTACACCAACGTGATCGGTTTTGAAAATCGCTCATCTGACTCTCGTTTAGCTGATTTCGACGCCGACTCAATTAACTTATTTGTGTTGGAAGATGATGAATTTAACGGTCCGGTTTTGGAATTTTTTGTCAGCAATCTAGAAGAAGCTCGAGATTATCTTGTAAAAAATGGCTGCAAGGTTTTACGCTGGAGAGGGAAACGGCAGGATTGCTATATCCAAGATCCCTTCGGCGTGATCTACAATCTCTGGGAAGAGTAAACCTTGTTTTCAAAAAAAGGATATTTCAATGAGCACTAAAGAGAAAAAGATCGCGGTAGAAAACATCAACGTCCCCGGAAAAACAACAAACGTAGATGCAACCAAATACGAAGCAATGAAAGTCGCTTTTCTTAGGATATTGCCAGAAAAAAGCCCGGGGCTAACACAAAAGGAAATTTAGGAAAAAGTTGTCGCTCATTTGCCAGATGATAATTTCCCCGAAGGAGCTACATCTGGTTGGTGGGCAAAGACGGTGCAACTTGATCTTGAAGCAAAAGGCGTTGTCATCAGGGAAAAGACCAAGCCTTTACGCTGGTACAAAATATAGTCTCCTGATATTTTGACAAAAATTTCCATAGAAAAGAAAAATCTCCTCAAATAAAGTACGAGGAGATTTTATTTTGCAACCTATAAATTACAAGACTGTTAACTTTTTTTCTCTTTTTCACCTTTTATACTTTGATTTATTATCTATAATGAAGACAGTGGTTTTATTATAGATAATTATCCCGCTAAGGAGAAAAACAATGGTTTTCCCCGAAAATATAAAGAAAGCCACAAATGTTGAACAAACATCAGGGCAGGAGACTTTGCTTACAAAAGAGACCCTTTACCACCTGATCACTGATAACGTATCCGACTTGATCTGGATAACAGATATGAATTTTCGTTTCACTTATTTGAGTCCCTCTGTTACAGATATTGGAGGATATAGCGTTGAAGAAGCTATGGAGCTAACCTGGTCTGAAATATTATCTCCTAAATCATTGCAAATTGCTCTGACGACTTTTCAAGAATCATTTCACTTAAAACAAGCGGGCCAAGCTTCAACCCTTCCACGAGTGACAGAGCTAGAGCTTGAGCAGAGGCACAAGGATGGTCATTATGTCTATACAGAGGTTAGAACATCTTTCCTTTACGATGATGATGAAGAGATAGTGGGAATTATTGGCATCACTCGAGATATCACCGAGCGCAAAAAGGCAATGGATGAACTTACCCATAATCAACGCTTGCTATTAGCGCTTAGCCAGGGGGCAAAGTCTATTCAGCGCTCGAAGAGCCCTGAAGAAATTTACAAAGCCATCGGCGAAGAAATGAAAAAGTTAAGGCTTGAGACGACGGTTTTTGCACTAAATGAAGATCTGATGACCTTATCCACCGTTTACGTTAGTATTCAACCAAGGATAATCCAAGCAGCAGAAAAATTAACAGGCTTATCAGCGAACGGATATAGTTTCTCTATAGAGACAGGGAATTTCTTCGACCAAATAATCAAGAGTAAAGAAGCTGTGTTCAGTCTCTATGATACAGCTCCTTTTACCTCTTCTTTACCTACGATTGTTCGTAACTTGGCAAAGCCGCTCTTTAATCTATTGAATTTTAGTCAGAGCATCATCGCTCCACTGATCGTCGAAGATAAAGTATATGGGCTACTATCCATTTCCGGGGCAAATCTGAAAGAGTCCGATCTACCCGCAGTGACAACATTTGCTAGCCAGGCTGCAATAGCAATGGAAAATTCTCTTCTGGTAATGCGCGTGATCGCAGATTCCAATGAAATGGAAAAACGCGTAAGTGAAAGGACAAAAGAGTTAAATACAGTTATAGAACTGATGACGGGGCGAGAAATCCGTATGGCGGGGTTAAAGAAAGCTATAAAGATATTAAGATCACAATTGGAAGAGGCTGGCCTAACGCCAGCTGCCAATGATCCCCTATTAGAAGGCGATATCGAAGGTTTCTAAAATTTAGATACTTTCATTAAAGCGCTAACAAAAACTTCCACCATTTTTTCTATATTGACTTCACTAAAAACGATATTATAAGATTCCACACCCATCGCTCTTAAGCGGTTTTGGTCTGCAAGCGCGTCTTCCAACGCCGCGATCAGAGCATCCAGATCATTAGGTGGGATTTGCCAGCCGTTTTTAGGTCGAACAAGATCATCTTGCGTGCCATCACCTTGGGCGACGATAACGGGTAAAGCGTGAGACATCGCTTCTTGCACAGCCAGTCCGCCCGTGCCAGGGAGGGTAAAAAGGTCGGCTTCTGCCCAGATCATTTTTAGTTCTGCCCCATGACGTTCTCCGAAAAAACGCGCACTCGGGTAAATATCCTGTGCTAACGTCTCCAAAGATTCTTTTGCGGAACCATCCCCCACGATCCACAATTTTGGTTGCAATTCTTTGGGTAGGGCTGCACAGGCACGTAGCAAATTATCTAATTTCTTTCTTTCCTGAATACGCCCTACAAAAAGCGTGATGAGCCGTTCATATTCCTGGCGGATAGGGCGTGTGAGTAACCCTCCCTTTGGTTTGTGGGCAACAGCGTTGTGGGCAACGAAAATCCGGTCTTTGGGGATGCCGAGGGCAGCATAATCAGCGGCACCACGTTTACTATAGGTTATGAGAGCATCGAATTTGTTGAGGAAGCGCACCCAATTCTTTTGGCGGTATCCAGCCAAATTTCCCGTATGTTGCGGCGCACCTAATCCCCAGCCGATCACTGGGCGACCACGTTCTCGCATCCATTTTATAGCAGAAGGAGTTCCCAAATAGCGCGGATTTGCTTCGAGGATCAGCGCATCTGGATTTGTGTCTTCAAGCCAAATTTTGATATTTTGCTGATAACAAAAATAAAGAGAGCCGCTCAAAATATGCCGATTTTTTGCGTAAGCATACTGGGCGATTTTCAAGTTTTCAGTTGTTGCAATGGATTCTATAGGGCGCGGCTTACCCGCAAAAAGAGACAAACCATCTTCGCAAGAGGCGGCAAGTGTGTCGAAAAAAGGGGCGCGGTAAACGGGCAAAACTCGCTGTTGGACTGCAAGACGGCCTGGGAATTTTGAACTCATTTAATGCTCCGCGTAAAAATGATACTCGTTTCATCCGAGTATACTTCATCCCAGTTCCCTGAAAAGCCTACTGCTTGCATAAGTTCAGCTTGCTCATTTTTTGAGAGCATCAACAAATTTATTCCTTCATCTTTAAGCAAAGTTTCCCAATTCCATGCCGCCGCAGAAATGGCTTTGTATTGCTCCCAATGCTCAGGCGGGTAGACTTCAAAGCGGGTATCTATCCATACCGGGCGTTCAGGGAGGGCATAAACGAGATAGCTCGAATATGCCAGATCTGCCCAAAGCGGGTCGGGCAATTCGGGATGTCCGGCGAGCCAACTTGTTGCGTCCACGGGGGTTTCGGCTGATAGCGCGGGCGGCGAATCTGCCCACCACGTATCACGGATTTCAGGGAGCAAAAGAAGAGGGAAAAGCAAAAGGATCGCACCTATCGCATAATCCATTTTTGGGATGCCGCGTCTCGTGCGGGGTTTTAACCAATTAGAAAACATCTCTGCTGTGAAAATGGAAATAATGAAGAGGAACCAGATCCCATAGCGGAGCCCTGAAAATGCCAGCCAGCCGAACCCGAGCATCCATACTACTGCTAAACGAGAGAGCCGAACTTGTTTCAGGCTTGCCACCGTTAAATAAAACAATACCCACCCGAATAAAATATTCATCTGCCAGCCATCGTTGACGGGCGGCATCCATTCGCGGCTATAGGCTTGGTTTGAAATAACGGTGAGAGAATCTATAACATAAGTCCATACACCAAATCCACGCGGGTTGACGAGGGTAGCGAGAAATGCCGCGATGAGTATGAGAGCAAGATTCCGTTTTTTACCATGCCCAAACACAAGAGCTGCGCCCCCCAACAAAAAGAGCAAAACAAAGGAACCGTGTAGATTCGTCCAGAAAAGACTGATAAGCGGAATCCAGCCCAAAATGCGTGTGTCCCCATCCTCATCCCATTTAAGAAGAATCCACAACGCCAAAACAAAGAGAGGATAAGCAAAAAGCTGCGGTCGGATCGCCCAATTAATACTACCCGCAAGAATTCCAAAAAAACTGACGAGAATGGCAAGTTGTGGGCTTGCACCACGATCTCGCATTATTTTCCAGAGCAGGGCGTATGTAAAAGCAAGGAGGATACCGCGCAGAAAGAAAGTAAGGGGAATGCCTCCAATTTCATAAACCCAAAAGAGGAGCAAAGCAGAAAGCCAGGAATGATAGACCATCGGCTGACCGGCTTGAGTTTGAGAAAAAGTTTCTATAGTTGGGACAACCTGTGTTTGCGCAATCTCTCCGCCCAAGCGAAGATACCACCAATAGTCATTTGGACTAATAGGAATCAGAAATGCGAGTAAGAGGAGAATGAAAAGAGGAAAACTGAGCCAAAGAAAGTTTTTGCTTTTGTTCATGGGTGACAGAGGTAACAAGGGTGGCAAGGGGTGCAAGGTTTTTTAACACGAACTCGCGAATTTAGCGAACGGGACGAATAAAAGCTTAATTAGGATGAAGGGATATGCGGTGCTTGCCATGCAGGGGATTTATGAACGTGGACGACTTTCCAATTGCCATCTACTTTAACAATGACACGACTCTCATTATGTGAGGCTACCTTGACTCCTTCAGGGAGGGCTGTGCTGATCATTAAGGTATAGCTCGCAATCGCAGTATCGCCATATCGCTGAATATTGAGATTTGCCAGATCTAAACGAACGGGCATTTCGGCTTGGCTCAGTGCAAGCCCTGGCTCACCTTCTGCGCCAAAAACGGTGCCGTGTTTCTCATTGACATTCATCATGAATTCATGAAAGGGCAATCCATCAATGCGATGAGGTGTAACCCACCACTCGTAGAGGGTCAAATCTTCGGTGCAGGTTTCGTTATAGGCAGCCACATCGTTTTGCATAATAGTGTCGAGGTGATGTAAAAGGAATTGGTGAATTTCTTTCTTTTGAGACATGAAAATCTCCTTATTTTTTGGAAAGTGTTTGAATAACTTCGAACAAGTTATTTTCTCCACTTCCGTTTATGATATCGCGATACCGGTCCCATAATCAAAACTCCAACAGCGAAGAAAATCCCTAGACAGATACTCTCGACTTTCGTGGATGATTCATTCCCGCTCGCAACTTGCATTAATAAGCTCAACAAGAAGCCAGCAAGTACAAATAGCCAGTTCCACCATTTCTTAAAGTCTAGCCCAACGCTAATGCCTATAATAACAACTAGCCCTAGAATAACCATCAAATAAGCAGCGATTTGCTCCCAATCCATTATTTTCTCCAAGTCCTTCAGAAAAAAGTTTTGCATGCATCCTATTTAATTACTCATTAATTAGAGAATCAAGATAACAAAAATTCGAGGTATTTATCAACCATCTGCTCTAAGCCTAAATTCTCTTCGGCATGTTGACGTGCGCCAGCGCGATAGGGTGCTAAATTTGTCAATATCTTGGCTGCGGCTTCTGTCAACGCGGAAATATCAGGTTCTTCCAATTTCCATTGATCCCCGCCATAAGGAACGGTTTTACCAGCTGTTGGTGGGACAAGCTCTGTAAGAGAGCCAGTGTCAAAACCGAGAACAGGCAAGCCACAGGCGAGGGCTTCAATGACGGCATTCGGGCAAGGCGGATTAACTTCTGCTGAAAAATAGAGATGCGCAGAGCGGTCAATTTCCGGTATTACTTCACGAGGGACAACACCAAGGAATTTGACCTCGGCATTTGCTTTGGAGAGAATTTCTTTTTTTCGTGCTTCGTCCACACGCCCGACAACAAGCAGTTCGATGGGGAAAACTTTGGAGAGTTTTTCGGCTAACTCTACAGCCCAGCGAAGACCAGAATCCAATCCACCGGCAAGGCTACCTTCGACGAGGAGGAGACGGTATTTATCAGGTGGCCTCGTAGTAAGGACTTCAGCCCTTTTTGAATGGCTAAAGCCATCACTACGAGGGGCTGGTTTATACACATTCAGATCAACGGCATTGTGGATAACAGTATATGGAACACGAGTTTCTCCGTACCAATCTTCCCACCATTGATGCGTGAATTCGCTTTGATAAACAACTTTATCAGCTAAAAAGCGGCGAATAAAAGCAAGGTTGGCGTTCCCGTATTCTGCACGAAGATGATAATGAAATCCTGTCCAGCGGATGCGTTGGACCCAGTTGATTCCATCGAGGCGTTGGATGATGGGGATGCCGCGTTTGCGGGCACGATATAGACCAAGCAGATTCTTTGTCCCCGCCAGAACCAGGATGAAATCCAGGTGTGGATCGTTGAGATCATAGGAGATTTCGATATCGCGGGATTTTAATCCCTCTGCAAATTTAAGGCGAAAGGAGCCAACGCCACCCATTGATTCGACGCGGGGATAAATACAAATACGAGTCATAGGAGTATTATACTCGTAGAGAAAATGAATGGTGATGAGTGACGAGTGATGTATGAGTTTCACGTTTCACTCATCACTTTTCATATCAAATTTATGGTATCCTTTCTTTATCTTAATCTTCATGGAGAGTGCATGTATATTGCTATCGAAGGGGTGATCGGTGTGGGGAAAACCACGCTTGCCCGCCTTCTACAACCTTCTTTCAATGCTGAAATTCTGCTCGAAGTTTTCGAAGAAAATCCTTTTCTCTCAGATTTTTACGGTGACCGCGAGCGTTATGCCTTTCAAACGCAAATGTTCTTTTTGCTCAGTCGTTATCATCAGCAAAATCGTAGTATCCCTGAGTTTTTGAAGAACAATGAGAACCTGCTCTCTGACTATACTTTCGCAAAAGACGGTTTATTTGCTCGAATTAACTTAGCTGGCGATGAATTGGAAATGTACGGACGCGTCCACGAAGCACTCGCGGAAAAGATCAAACACCCCGATCTGTTGGTTTATCTACAGGCAACAACCGAAACACTGATGGATCGCATCGCCATGCGCGACCGTCCTTACGAGCGCGATATGGAAAGCGCTTATATCGCAGAACTGGGCAAAGCTTACGACGACTTTTTCTCCAAGCCCTACAACAATACACCTGTACTAACCATCAAAGCCGATGAGCTTGATTTTGTCCGCAACCCTGAAGACCTGACTTATATTCAAGAAAAGATAGAAGGTGCGCTGAAAGCAACGCCGCTTCAACCAAAGTTAATTGAAAAATAATTGCGCAAAAAAGATAAACCTGTCTAATAGAGAATTTTATGAGAATCACTCGAGACCTACTCCTCCGCTTAGCGAAAGAAAACACTGAAGAGCGTGCTTTTAATACAGAAAGCATTATCGCGGCATACCTAAGTGGCTCTCTATTATCTGAAGAACCCTTGCTTGGCAGCACAACCGATATTGATCTCGTTTTTGTACACAATATCCCCCCAGCTCTCCCGCGAGAGATCAAAGCCCTCAGCCCTGATATTCACCTTGACATTCATCACCGTTACGAAAAAGACTACGATCCGCCCCGCGCCTTGCGAAGCGATCCCTGGCTGGGGAACGAACTTTACGCCCCCATTTTGCTCTATGAAACCAAACATTTCTTCGAATTTCATCAAGCCAGCTTGCGTGCCGGATTTGACGAACCTAGAAATTTGCTAAAGCGCGCTTATAAACTTCTCAACCATGCTCGCAAAATCTGGATGGATCTGCAATTCAATGCTGCGGATGCCACGCCCGCAACCATACTCGATTATTTGGAAGCCCTTCACAGTGCAGCAAATGCGGTATCTGAATTGACAGGAGATCCGCTCGCCGAACGTCGGCTACTCATCGACTTCTCGGCACGTGCCGAGGCAATAGCGCGCCCCGAATTCGCTCGTGGACTTTTAGGCTTGCTCGGCGGAACCGAGATCAGCCCCACATCCCTAAGCGAGTGGCTGCCCGCGTGGGAAAATTTTTATACCGTCGCTAGCGAAGCGATGGGGACAGATATCCGCATCCATAATGCGCGGCAAGCTTATTACAAGAGCGCGATCACAGAAATGCTAGAGGGTGAGAATCCGCTTGTGGCACTTTATCCGCTATTGCTAACGTGGACCTTATCCGCTAAATCTCTCCCAGAAAACCAAATTAGCGATTGGGAAAATGCTTGTATGCTTCTAAAAATTGGTGGAGAGCATTTTGAATCTCGTCTAAAAGGCTTAGATCAGTATCTTGATACTATCGAAGAAATGCTCGAAGAAAGAGTCCTTTCACAAGGTTTTGAGGTGTCTGAGATCGTTTAGCGTGCCTATATCTGGGGGGAATCATTGCAAAGTCATTGCAAGGTAGTACGCTGATACTGTGGATAACCCCCTAAATACTGTGGATAACCTATCTTGAATGTGGAGAAATCGCTCACTTGTTCGAGATTATGAAAAACCGTTACCCCCATATATAGGCAGTGCTCTTTTTTTGCCCCAAGATAGAGCTTCTTCTTTTTTCATGTGGAAAAGTTCTTTTTTTCATCCTTTTATTATCCACAAATTTCTCCAACTTAAACGGAGGCTGATATACCCCAGATTTAGGGAGGGCTTTTTCTCGCCCCACATAAAAGAGGGTATTTATAGAAAAAGCTTTGCTTGCTCCACATCATCCACACCCCCTACTAAGACAACTAATATCATATACAATTTAATGAATATGGATAAATACTATTCTTCTCCACATGAAGAATTACTGATCCTCTTTAATATATTAGGATAAACGTACTCTTCTTTCTGGCTTGTATCTAAAAAGAAAATTTTGTACAATCTTAATATCATCATTATTTTTCATCAAGTTCGTCACGGAGGTTATCAATGGACATTATTAAAGTTTCAGCGCGTTCTCGCACGTCCGCAGTTGCAGGAGCCATTGCAGGAGTCTTTCGTGAACATGGTCGTGCTGAAGTACAGGCAATTGGTGCAGGAGCTGTAAATCAATCTGTTAAGGCTTTGGTTTTGGCAATCAGTTACCTTAAAGAAAGAGATGGGATAGACGTAGCATGTGTCCCTGAATTTGTGGATGTGGAAATTGAAGATAAAGTTCGCACGGCTATTAAATTGGTTGTTGAAGATCGCCGCTCTTTCCCAAGTGATGAGCTCAGTGAGTTAGATTCTTTAGATGAAGTTGAAGAGGAAGAATCCCCCATAGAGCTTTCGCCAGAATCGGATTTACTTGATCCTTCCACTTTTGTCGAATAGCTAAGGCAAAACGGGACGTAAAAAATAGAAGACAGGCAGAGATTTTCTCTTTGCTTGTCTTTTTTATATGTTACTATTTCTTTATGAAGATGAAGCAGAGAGAAATACCCCCTCTAAAAAAAGCCCGCTGGAGCACAGCTTTGCTCTTGGCTGGTTTTTTGCTTGGTTCTTTGCTCCCTTCTTTAAACTGGCAGGTGCAGGCTGCGCCGCGTCAGGCTGTTGCTGACCACATTGTCATTAGTGAATTCAGAACATCCGGTCCAAATGGAAATGAAGATGAGTTTATTGAATTATACAATCCTACTAATGGAGATATTGATATTAGTGGATGGGAAATTCACATCTCAGATGATTCTGGTTCCACTAGTCTCTATGCGACAATTCCTTTACTTTCAATTTTAACGACAGGACAACACTACCTCTTAGTAAATTCTACAGGTTATTTAGGGGGGTATGATCATAATTACACTACAGGTATTCCTGATACTGGTGGTATTGCACTGATTGCAAGCAGTGTAGAGATAGATAAAGTAGGTATGGACGCCGGATCGGCGTATTATGAAAACACTCCACTCAGTCCATTACCTTCGAATACTAGCGATCAAAGTTATGAGCGTAAGTTAGGAGGGAATGACGGAAATCACATTGATACAGATAACAATGAAGCTGATTTTATACACAATGATGGTTCTAGTAGTATCAGTAACCCACAGACTTCTTCAGACGCTGCAATATATCCTCCCCTTTCAGTAGTCATCAACGAAGTCGCATGGGCAGGGACAGAAGCATCATCTGATGATGAATGGATAGAAATCTATAGTCCAGGCAGAGGAAATTTTGACCTTACTGGTTGGCGTCTTGTTGCCGAAGATGGTAGTCCTGATATTATTCTCTCAGGTGTTACCTCAGCAAATGGGTATTTTCTGTTGGAGCGGGAGCATCGAGGTGTTGTAGAAAATGTACCAGGTTTTGATGGTGCTTTTCCTGATGATCCCTTTGATAGTAATCAAGTTTACTCTGGTGCGCTTGATGATATCAACGAAGTCCTCCGATTGCGTGCTCCCTACGGCACAATTATAGATACAGCCAATGGTAATGGTGGTGCATGGCCCAACGGACGCCTTTCTCCTGCGAGCAGTATGGAACGGATGAGCCTGGATGCAGACTCTGATGATATTTGGGTTACGAATCCAAATGAACATCCCCCGGCAACAGATCTTGCCGGGGATCCAATATACGGCTCTCCAGCGGAAGAAAATTGGGGTAATGGTCTTTCACACACCCCCACACCGCCCCCGGTTACCTCGTTAACAATTGTTATTAATGAAGTTGCTTGGGCAGGCGCACCTGATGGGACTAATGCCTCCACCGATGATGAGTGGATTGAACTCTTCAATAGCAGTAGCGTAGACGTTGACTTGACAAATTGGCAATTAAAAGCGGGTGATAATGCTCCTACTATTACTTTTCTTCCATCTACTTGCGTTTCTATATCCTGTATTATTCCAGCAAAGGGTTATTACCTTCTAGAAAATGACAATGATACAACCGTTGATAATATAGCGGCAGACTTAATTTATTCTGGCTCCCTTGAAGATGGAGGAGAATATCTTCAATTGATATCGTCTACTGGTGATACCGTAGATACTGCCAACAAAAAAAATGGAGCTTGGCCCGCAGGAACTAGTTCATCAGATTATCGGAGTATGGAGCGCAGTGGTGTTGTAGTAGATAGCCCTTCAACTTGGTTTACCTTTATGGGGACGGTCAGAAATGGATTAGATGCAGATGGAAATCCTATCAACGGTACGCCCAGAGAAGCCAATTGGGCATATAGCGTCATCGCCACACCTTCCCCTGTTCCGACAAGAACTCCTATCCCGCCCTCTGCCACCCCCACGCCTTACCCTTTTCAATCAGTGGTGCTAAACGAAGTTTTGCCCCGCCCAGGCTACGACTGGAACGACGATGGCGTTGTCAACGCCCATGACGAATATATCGAAATTATCAATCGTGGCTCTTCTTCCATCAATTTGCAGGGATGGAAACTGGATGACGAATATAACCTCGGTTCTTTGCCTTATACTTTGCCTAGTGTGAATTTAGCCGCAGGTGAAAGAATTGCCATCTTTGGTTACACCTCGCATATTGCCCTCAGCGATGGTGGCGATACGGTTCGGCTGCTCAAAAACAATGGGCAAATAGCGGATGTAATCACCTATACCGTTATCAAAGTCGCTGACCAATCTTGGTGCCGATACCCAGAAGATAGTTATTGGCGCATAGATTGTTTCCCTACGCCCAACGAAGAAAATTCCCTTCAAGGAAAGAGTGGCGATAATTTGCCAACCTATACTCGCCCTGCCTGCTCAGTGCCAGACACTGTTCCTGAGATAATTTCTTTCATAGAATGTGGAGATTGGGGGATAAATATCAACGACGCGAATTTTTGGAACCGCGATCTCCCTGAGATCTGGTTAACGGGACATGCTAAAAATTCAACTTGGTTCCGTTAAATGGAAGCAAGCCGAAAACAGGCGCGATCCCGCTAATCCTGATTGACGAGATTTCTCTGTATGTGGTATCATCCCTTTCGCTGAACCAGCCAACTGGCTGGTCATCTGTATTTATATTAAGGAGGAGAACATAGGTTCTCAAGACTTTCGAATAAATGGAATGATCCGCAGCGCTGAAGTTCGCCTGATCGATGGTGATGGTGAAAATATAGGTGTTGTAACGCTCAGAGAGGCGATGGATATTGCAGCCGAAGCAGGGCTAGATCTTGTAGAGGTTTCACCCGGAGGCAAGCCTCCTGTTTGTCGCGTGATGGATTTTGGTAAATTCCTTTATCAACGAGCTAAAAAAGAAAAAGAAGCTCGTAAGCAGCAAACCAAAATTGAGCTAAAAGAAATTCGTTTGCGTCCCAAGACCAATGACCACCATCGTGGCTTCAAAGTCGCTGATGCAAAACGTTGGCTCAAAGAAGGTAAGAAAGTAAAAGTCACGATCAATTTTCGTGGCAGAGAAATGGATTATCCTGAAATCGGTCGTACTCTTTTAGACACGATCGAAGAAGAATTAAGTGAAGTAAGCACAACAGAGCAAAAACCAAAAATGGAAGGACGACGCATGATGCTTGTTCTGGCTCCGTTGAAATAGTTTTTTTTCGCAATAAGGTATAACCCCGCGGGAGAAAGCCCAAGCCCGCGGTATTTTTATGAAAGGAGAAGAATATGCCCAAGAAAGCAAAAGCCAAGAAATTTAAACTCAAAACCCATAAAGCGACATCAAAGCGTTTTCGTTTAACCGGTTCTGGGAAACTGGTACGCACCAAAGGCGGCAAGAGTCACTTCCGTCGTCGTACATCCAAGCGTACAAAAAGAATGCTCGATTCGATGGTTGTTGTTCAAGGCGGCGGTCTAATTAAACGCATCAAACGCCTTGCACCCAACATGAAAAAATAATTTTTTCAAAAATTTTTAGTTGCAACTATTGAGTGTAATAACTGGTGGCGAGCAAGCTCGCGCCGACGCTCATCGGTTCGCAGGAGATATAAAAAATGGCAAGAGTAAAAAATGGTCCTCACGGACGCAGACGACATAAAAAAGTACTAAAGCTGACCAAAGGTCAGTATGGCTCGAAGAGCAAGCTCTTCCGCCGTGCAAATGAAGCAATGCTTAAAAGTCTCTGGTATTCATACCGAGACCGCCGCAATCGCCGTCGCGATCTTCGCAGACTGTGGATTGCCCGCATCAACGCCGCAGCCCGTTTAAACGGTGTTACTTACAGTAAACTGATCCACCTGCTCAAAAAAGCAGATATTCAGCTCAATCGCAAAATGCTTGCCGATATGGCAGTACGCGATCCCGAAGGCTTCGCCGCAGTTGTGGCAATAGCCAAAGAAGCGTAAATACTGTAGGGGCGGGTTTCAAACCCGCCCCTATTTCTTTTAATTACGATACAATGGGGGCATGAACGAAATTCTTCTCGAAGAGATCCTCCCTAATAATAAAATATTTCAAATTGTAAAAGGCGACATTACCAAAGAAAAGGTCGATGCCATCGTCAATGCCGCTAATAGTCGGTTACAACATGGCGGAGGGGTGGCCTGGACAATTTCCCGCAAGGGAGGAGATAGTGTTCAGCATGAAAGTCAAGAGTGGGTGCGGGATCATGGAGAAGTCAGCCATGCCGAGCCAGCCTGGACTTCAGCGGGGAATTTGCCTTGTAAATATGTGATCCATGCCGTCGGCCCTGTTTGGGGAGATGGGGATGAAGATGCCAAATTAGCGGATGCTGTAACAGGCTCGCTGCGGGTCGTTTCTGACCTTGGGCTTGATTCCGTATCATTACCCGCCATCTCGACTGGGATATTCGGCTTTCCAAAAGAGCGCGCGGCGAGGATCATTTTCTCGTCTATTGAAAATTACCTCACCCAAAATGCAGATTTTCCCCTTACGACTGTGCGCCTGATTCTTTATGGTCAAGCCGATGCGGAACTGTATCTTAGCTTTTGGCAAGGTTATAAAAAAGCGTAGGTCACGTTGAAAACGTGACCTACAGTCTTATTATCCATGATCACATCCCCACAAAACCCAAAAATAAAACTTATCCGTGCCTTACAGAGCCGTGCAAAAGCCCGCCGTAAGGAAGGCGCTTTCATCGTTGAAGGTGTGCGTCTTTTTGAAGAAGCTGTTAAAGCAAAATGGGAAATTCGTTTTATTTTATATGATCGAACGCTTAGTGAGCGCGGGCGCGAATTGCTTCAAACTTTGGAAAACATAGAAATCGAAGAAATAGATAGCGCGTTATTGAAATCAATTTCCGATACAGAGACATCACAAGGCATCTTCGCTCTTTTAGACCACTCCCCACTCCCAATTCCCGATTCCTCCGACTTTTTACTCATCCCCGACCAAGTCCGTGACCCGGGGAATTTGGGCACGCTCATCCGCACGGCGGCTGCTGCGGGCGTGGATGCTGTTATCCTGCCGCCGGGCACAACGGATTCTTTTGCGCCGAAGGTTTTACGGGCGGGGATGGGGGCACATTTTCGTATGCCTATCGTTTCGATGGATTGGGATGAGATCAAAGCTCAGGTGCAGGCTTTAACGGTGTTTTTAGCTGAAATGGAGGGAGATGTTGTTTATACGGAAGCAAGCCTAAAACAGGCGTGTGCCGTCATCATAGGCGGGGAAGCGGAGGGGGCGAGTCAATCTGCGCGAGATTTAGCAGATGCGGATATTTATATCCCCATGAAAGATAAAACCGAGTCGCTGAATGCGGCCTTGGCGGGGGCAATTTTGTTATTTGAAGTCGTCAAACAACGAAGCTTGTGAGGGCTTGCCCGGTTCCCATAGATATTTTTTAAAATCAATTTTCTCGCGTTCATCGAAAATCACCCCCTCGGTTTCGAGCAATTCCCGTTGGCGGGGTGCTGTCGGGCGTGCACTGATTTTCCCCTGCGCATTAACAACGCGCCACCAGGGGACATCATCAGGGCATTGCGCCATGGCGCCACCGACCCAACGCGCGCCGAAGGCTTTGTAGGCTTTGGGGTCCATATTATTGGGTGGCGGAATCATATCTGCGATACGCCCATAATTGCTAACCTTCCCGGACGGGATTTGGCGCACAATTTCCCAGACCAGAATGTTATAGTCGAGTTGATTTTTGGTGGATGTGAATTGAGGCATAGTTCCGCTTTCCCCCTCTCCCTTTTAGGGAGAGGGCTGGGGTGAGGGTGAAACTACCACTCCCACTCTTTGAAATTTTCTATGGCATCGTGGGCGGTCATATCCATTCGTAAGGGGGTGACGGAGACATAGCCTTCGTTGATCGCGCCAAAGTCTGTGTCGGAGATCATCTTGCCAGTTGGGTGTTCGCCACCGATCCAATAGTAGGGGCGACCAAAAGGGTCTTCGCGAATAACAAGTTCATCCAAATAGATGCGCTCGCCCTGACGGGTGATGCGGCAGCCTTTGATCTCATCAATGGGCAGATAGGGGATATTAGTGCTGAGCAAAATTCCTTCGGGCAGCCCATTTTTAATAACGCGCTCTGCAACACGTCGAGCGACTTCGCCAGCCGATGAATAATCATGTTCTGAGATGGTACGATCTGTTTCGAGCGAGAAAGCCAACCCCGGCACGCCACCCACCACGGCTTCCATCGCCGAGGTGACAGTGCCTGAATAGGTGACATCATCACCGATATTGGCATGGGGATTAATGCCGGTGACAACCAAATCGACGGGGGCGATTAATCCAAGCAATGCAAGCGCAACACAATCAGAGGGGGCGCCGTCTGTGGTCAGGGCAGGATAGCCATCTGAGAGCTGGGTCTCGTCCACGCGAAGTGGACGACCGAGGGTTTTAACGTGTCCAGACGCCGACCAATTTCGGTTGGGGGCGAGAACCGTTACTTTTACATCGTCCAAATTGCGCATGGCTTGGGCAAGGGCAAGCAAGCCGGGGGCGTTGATTCCGTCATCGTTGGTAACGAGAATGTGCATTTAGAAATTTCCTTGGTAGAAAAGATTGATGGCTATTCAAATGGGAATTGCAGGTCAAAATTATAGCACGCTCACTTCCTCGCGGTATAATTCCCTCATGCTCCCTGAACTAGAACTTAACGATACCCTCCGCTTGCGAAAGCCGCATCCCTGTGGCTCCTTTGATTGGAAAGTCACTCGCCTTGGCGCGGATATCGGTCTCGAATGTCTCGGCTGTGGTCGTCGTATTATGCTCACCCGTCGAGAACTAAAGCGTAGGTTAAAGAAAATTTTGCCACAGGAAACAAAGGATGAAGACTAAAAAACCGCATATCCTATTTCTTTTCTCTGACACAGGCGGCGGGCATCGCAGCTCTACAGAATCTATTATCGAAGCCCTGCATCTCGAATTTGGAGATTCCATCACAACCGAGATGGTCGATTTCCTAAAAGGCGGCGCGCCCCTCCCCTTCAATAAAATGCCAGATTGGTATCCGGAAATGGTCAAAGCGCCTCATCTTTGGGGGCTAAGTTTCAAAATAAGCGATAGCCGTCTCCGCGCTCGCGCCATCACCGCCAGCATGTGGCCCTATATCGGCAAAGCGGCAAAGCAACTTGTTGAAAATCACCCTGCTGATCTGGTCGTTGCCGTTCACGCGCTGGCAACGACATCTTTCCTGAAAGCATTGGGAGATGAGCGTCCGCCCTTCGTAACGGTCGTGACAGATATGGTCAGCACCCACGCACTTTGGTACGATGCACGCTCCGATCTCACTCTTGTTCCCACGCAAATGGCGCGAGAGCGTGCCCTGAAATATGGTATGTCCGCAGAAAGACTCCGCGTCGTCGGGCAGCCACTCCCCGAAAGGTGCGCAGTTCCATCTGGGACAAAAGCAGAGTTACGCGAGAAATTTGGCTGGGGGCAGGATGAATTTATTGCCCTTCTCGTTGGGGGTGGTGACAGGATGGGACCGATAGAAGACACTGTGCAGGCGATTAATGATTCTGGCTTATATATAGGCTTGATTGTAGTTACAGGGCGAAATAAAGAACTAAAAGCTAAACTGGAAGCAAAAGATTGGAATATTCCGATCTATATATATGGCTTCACAAAAGACCTTCCCGACTTTATGCGCGCCACCGATGTACTCATCACCAAGGCGGGACCCGGCACCATCGCCGAATCTCTCGCCGCGCATTTGCCTCTGATTCTTTTTTCGCGTTTGCCCGGGCAAGAAGATGGCAACGTTACTTTCGTTCAGGAGACAGAGACGGGTGTTTGGGCTCCCAACCCACAGGATGTTGTCCGTACTCTCGCGCGTTGGATGACGCACCCTAATACACGAGAGAAAGTGGTAGAAAACTGTAAGAAAGCTGCCAAACCAGAGGCTTCACGAACAATTGCACGGATTATTGGTGAGAGATTGGGTCTAACCAAAGAATAGAGAATAGCCTAAATAAAAAGCGGGATTGGTGTAAAACCAATCCCGCTTTTCTTTTAGTTGAATGTTTTATTTTTGCATATAGACTGTGCGAATCGGGAAGGGGATATCAACACCCTTGGCATCCAATGCACGTTTCGTGATGATGACCGCTTCATCTTTTGCATCAAAGAGATTATTTTCACTGGTGTTAATCCAGAAGCGGACATCCATATTGATGGAAGAATCTCCAAAGGAGTGGTAGATGATGCTGGGGGCGGGTTCAGGGAGAAAACCTTTCACCCCGGGAAGTGCTTCCATAATGGCAGCACGCGCAAGGTCAAGATCGGTATCGTAACTGACGCCAACGGGCAGATCAACGCGTAACAAATCTGCTCGGCTGTAATTTTCAATCGGATTGGACAAGACTTGTGCATTGGGAATGATTATGAGGCGTCCATCCAATGTTTTCAGCTCTGTGGTACGCATATTGATTGCGGTTACATTTCCGCTATAACTGGAAACTGAGACAAAGTTCCCGATGTCGAATGGCTGCTGTACGAGCAGGATCATGCCGGCAACAAAGTTTTGCATGATCTCTTGTAAGGCAAAACCGATGGTAAAGCCGAGGATACCGAGACCTGCCAAAAATGCAGAGACATCAAAGAAGCGCTGTAAGGCAGTGATGATACCGAAGATCAGGATGCTCCAGTATAGGAGTTGACCGAGCAAAATACTGGTCTCAGGGTCTACACCGCGTGTTTTGAGCATTTTATCGAGCAAGCTTCGGAGAAACTTTGCAAGAAAAAGGCTGCCTATGAAGATAAGCAGCGCAATACCGATCTCGGGGACAATGGCAGGAAGGGTTTCGAAAAATATTAGATCCATGTGAAGCCTCTTTGGAAAATAAGGTGAATAAAAAGCCCTCCTAATGGCAGGGCACGCGAAAATTATACCTGAAACTTTTTTTGTGTTTTGTTTTCTTTTTCTTAAAATCTGCGTACTTGCCCTCCCCTTTACCCTGACGTATAATCGCCCACATGCCTATTTTGGACGAAAACACCCTCGACTTTATCAGTCGTAGCCCCGAGCAATCTCGGCGTATAGGGATGCGTCTTGGCGCGATTTTAAATCCCGGTGACCTCGTATGTTTACAGGGTGATCTGGGAGCAGGTAAAACGACGCTCGTTCAAGGCTTGGCACAAGGCTGGGGTTCGTTGGATGCTGTTTCCAGCCCAACCTTCATTATCGTTAATATGTATAGAAGAGCGGACGAGAGCCAGCTTTTTCATCTCGATACCTACAGGCTTGAATCTGCCTCTGAAGCAGAAATGCTTGATCTTGATGAGATGCTTATGGCGGGCCCCCTTGTTATAGAATGGCCTGAAAGAATAGAAAGTATCCTTCCCCCTGAACGGCTTTGGGTAAATCTCGACTTTATAGACGAAGAACAACGTAGCCTTCAATTTAAGGCGCAGGGTGCGCGCTATGAAAATATTATCGAAAAATTGCAAAAATCTGCCTTTGGAGGCGATTAATGCTCCTCGCTGTTGATACATCTACCACCCAAGTCGGGATCGCCTTATATGATGGCACGCAAGCGCAAGTCATTGGCGAAACCCTTTGGCGTGGAAAATTGCGCCATACAACCACTCTTGCACCTGAAATTGCGGCATTATTTAAACGCACAAATTCAGATATGGATGATGTTTCCGCACTGGGTGTTGCGCTCGGGCCAGGGTCTTTTACCTCCCTCCGTGTCGGACTTGCGCTGATGAAAGGGCTTGCTTTCTCACGCAATTTACCGCTGATCGGAATCCCAACATTGGATATTCTAGCAGCATCTCAACCCGCTCGTGATTTTAGGCTTGCTACCGTACTACAAGCAGGTCGTGGACGTTTGGCAGTTGGCTACTATAGCGCATCCCGAAACGGATACTGGGAATCCGATGGTGGTCTTAGCGTGATGAATATAAATGAGCTGCTCGAATCTATCCACAGCCCAATATTAGTCTGTGGAGAACTTTTGGCAGAAGAACGAGAAATTTTAGACAAAAATGAATTCGTAGAATTAAGCTCTCCATCTCGTTCAACGCGACGCCCCGCCTGTTTGGCAGAATTAGCCTGGAAACGGTACCAAGCCGTTGACACGGACGACACGGCATCCCTCTCCCCGATCTACTTGCAGGTTGGAGCTGCTATCCCCTCATTATAAAAAGACAGATTTTGGAAATCTGTTAGCTCTTAAAAAATATTTGGAGAAAAAAATGAAAGATAAGTTAATTTCGGATCTGAAAGAAAAAAAAGCACGCATAGCAGTTTTAGGACTTGGCTATGTTGGCTTGCCTCTCGCTGTTGTTTTTGCCGAAGCGGGATTTGATGTGATCGGTATCGACCCTGATGTTGCCAAAATTGATTCCTTGAATAAGGGCATCAGCTATATTCCTGATGTGCCCACTGAAGATGTCGCTAAGTTGGTAAAAAGCGGCAAAATAAAAGCAACGACTGATTTCTCGGTCATCAAGGATGTTGAAGCCGTTAGTATTTGTGTGCCGACTCCGCTTAAGAAAACTGGCGATCCGGATATGTCTTATATTGATACTGCGACTTCAGACTTGGCAAAATATATGCACGAGGGGATGGTAGTTGTGCTCGAATCGACCACGTACCCCGGCACGACCCGAGAATTTATTTTGCCGATGCTAACAGAAAAAAGTGGATTAACTGTGGGTGAAGATCTCTTCTTGAGTTTTTCACCTGAAAGAGTTGACCCCGGCCGCGAAGATTGGACGACCATCAACACCCCCAAAGTATTGGGCGGGATCACCGAAGCCTGCACAGAAGTAGCTTGTGCATGGTACAGTGGCGCGATAGAAACCGTTGTCCCCGTTTCTTCTACAGAAGCAGCAGAGATGTCAAAATTGCTCGAAAACACTTTCCGTATGATCAATATCGGTTTGGTCAATGAATTAGCTATTATGTGTGACCGCCTCGATGTAGATGTGTGGGAAGTGATTGATGCTGCGGCAACCAAACCCTTTGGCTTTATGAAATTTACACCAGGCCCTGGCTTGGGCGGGCATTGTATTCCGATTGACCCGCTTTATCTTTCTTGGAAGCTAAAATCAGTCAATTACAATGCGCGCTTTATCGAATTGGCTTCTGAAATTAACACACAAATGCCACGTTATGTTACATCCAAGGTACAGGATGCGCTAAATTCGAACCGTAAAGCAATTAATGGTAGTAAGGTTTTGGTTTTAGGTGCAGCTTATAAACCAGATGTGAATGATTTACGTGAATCTCCCGCTTTGGACGTAATCGCTTTACTCGCAGAAAAAGGCGCGGATGTTTCCTATCACGATCCCTATTGCCCTTCCTTAAAATCCCTTGATGGCGTGATGATGGAAAGCGTGGCCGATATGTTCAGCGCAGTCGAAAAAGCCGATTGTGTTGTCATCATCACCGATCATAGCGAATATGAATATGGTGCCGTTTTAGAAAAGGCTCAGCTAATTGTCGATACGCGCAATGCTCTAGGCAAAGCTGGTCGCAATAACCCGAAAGTTTTTGGTTTATAAACTTACTCCCCTTAAACAGGATATCCCCCCGCTTGCAGGGGGATTAAGGGGGGCTTTTTTCAAAGGTTTGGTTTTTTTATGGCAAAATATATCGTTACTGGTGCAGCCGGGTTTATTGGCTCCCACTTGTCGGAGAGGCTTATCGCACTAGGACATGATGTCTTGGGTATTGATTGCTTCACAGATTACTATTCGAGAGCGCAAAAAATACTCAATAGGAATCAAATATCCGATAAGGGTGTCGAGTTTCTGCACCTTGACCTGGCAGAAGACGACCTTGATTTCGCGCTTGAGGGAGTTGAGGTAATATATCACCTCGCCGCCCAGCCTGGAATCTCTGCAACAACGCCATTTGAAGCCTATCTCAGGAATAATCTTATTGGGACTCATCGCCTCTTGGATGCTGCAAAGAGATCGGCCTCTCTATGTGGCTTTATTAACATTTCTACCTCTTCGGTTTATGGCGCGGATGCTACCAGTGATGAGGAAGCAGAACCCAAACCAACTTCTTACTACGGTGTCACCAAACTTGCTGCGGAGCAATTGGTTTTGGCAGCCGCACGCGAAGAAGATTTCCCCGCCTGCTCGATGAGACTCTTTTCTGTTTATGGTCCACGTGAACGCCCCGAAAAACTCTATCCCCGATTGATAGCAAGTATTTTAGAGGATAAAGCCTTCCCTCTCTATGAAGGAAGCAAAGAACACCTGCGAAGTTATACATACGTTGGCGATATCGTTGATGGATTGGTATCCTTATTGGATAAACTGGACGAGATCAAAGGCGAGATATTTAATATCGGTACGGATGTCGCGATCACGACAGGGGAAGGTATCCGCATAGTGGAAGAGATTATTGGTAAAAAAGCAAAAATAGACCCTAGCCCAAAACGTCCTGGCGATCAACTCAAGACACACGCAAATATCGAGAAAGCGCGTCAAGTTTTAGGCTACAACCCCACAACCTCAGCAAGGGAGGGTCTTGAAAAAGAAGTTGAATGGTATAGAGATCACATTTTCGGAAAAGTCGATTTGTGGCAAAGCGATTAAAGTTTAGGAAATTAAATGCTTTGATAGGCCTTTCGCATTTCTTGCTCTAGCTGGATTTGCAATCCAGCGCTTTTCTCATAAAGTCGGGGATTACAAATCCCCTCCGAGCAAATATCCTATTTTAAGGCTTTTATTCGCGCCATTCGCCCATTCGTGAAATTCGCGTTAAAAAATAACAAAACAAAGCCCCTCCAAGAATCCCCAACCTTTAACTAAATGTCCCTCCTTTCTAGAATCCTCTCCATCTGGCGCGAAGACTCCCTCCTCCGTCGCGTTGTAAAAAATAGCTCCTACCTCTTCAGCAGCAGCACCATTGGGATGGCACTAGCAATGGTGCAAAGCGTCCTCGCTGCCCGTTTGCTTGGTGTGGCGGCTTTTGGATTGCTCGGCATGGTCATGTCATTTGCCACCTCCATCAACCGTCTGCTCTCCTTCCGCATCGGCGAACTCGTCGTCAAATATGGCGGCGAATACCTCGCCCAAGACCGCAAAGACCACGCCGCCGCAACCCTCAAAGCCGCCGCCCTCACCGAAATTGGCACATCCATCTCCGCCTACGCCCTCCTCTATATTTTTGCCCCCCTCGCCGCACAATATATCATCAAAGACCCTGCCGCGACCCTTTTTATCCGTTTTTATGCCCTCGCCCTGCTCAGCAATTTTGTCACCGGCACCTCCGCCGCCCTCCTCCAACTTGGCGATCATTTCCGCTCCCAAGCCGCCATCGCCCTCGCCCAAAATATCCTCACCGTCAGCATCATCACCTACGCCTATTTTTCAGATGGCGATATCTGGCTCATCCTGACAGCCTATTTAGTCGGAAAAGTTTTCTTCGGATTTTCTTTGGGATTCTGGGGACTGCGCCGCGCAAAAGAGATGCTTGGTGAAGGCTGGATGCGCGCTCCTTTCAACTTGCTACCGCCTAAAAAGGAATTCTGGTCTTTTGCATTTTCCAGCAATTTCAGCGGGACAGTCAATCTCGTCACCCGCGACTCCGAAGTCCTCTGGCTGGGATTCCTGCTCCCCGGCGACCTCGGCAAACTCGCCGCAGGCTACTACAAAACAGCCCTCGCCCTTATCAACCTGATTTTGATGCCCATCAACCCCTTCATTGCCACCACCTTCCCCGAGATTGCGCGTGCCGTCGGCGAAAAAGCCTGGGATAAACTTCGTACGCTTTTGAAACGTGTCACCGCCCTCTCCGCTGCGTGGACATTTGCTGTCAGCATCTTTCTTCTATTTGCTGGCGAATGGCTCATCACTCTCTTCTACGGTGCGGAATACGCACCTGCTACTCCCGCCGCGCTGATTCTCCTTCTTGGATTCGGTACAGCCAATATCCTCTATTGGAATCGTCCGCTTTTGCTCTCTTTGGGGCTGCCGACTTATCCGCTTAAGGTAATGGTAGTTACAGGTCTCGCAAAAATCGGATTAAGTTTTCTCCTCGTACCCCGTTTCGGGTACATCGCGCAAGCCGCTCTCATGTCCGCTTATTTTGTCGTTTCAGTGGGGATGATCGTCTGGAAGGGGATGAATGAAATTAAGCACCGCGAATCCCATCCATCTCCATCCAAATAAAAAACTGAAAAGGCTCAGAGGGGATTTGCAATCCCCGTTTTATCTGGGAAAATCCGCTGGATTGCCTGTGCTCCGAAGGGGTGCAAATCCAGCGGGAGCGTCACTTGATACTAATACACTATCAAAAAATATATGGCTTAACCTTTTATCTTTGCCACAACAAAGCTGATAATTAGTGCAACCAACGATATTGGCAGCCAGAGCAAGCCGATTGTCCAAAAGCCGAATTTGATCACGGCTACTGCTGAATAAGGGATTGCCAGCCAATTGGGGAAATCCAATGGGGAAGCCAGGAGAATAAACGAGATCAAATTTTCGATGGCGTCACTGATCCCCGCCAAAGGTAGGGAGAGGGCAAACCATAGCCCGGCTTTGCGGAAGAAACTATCCGGCTGATGCAAGCGTGCGACCAATGTCCACAGGGAAAAGCCAAAGAGAATGACCGTGATGATGAAAAGAAAATCTATGAACTGAGTTTGCACAAAAATATCGAGTGTGCCCTGGTCGATCATGGTTTTGAAGTAGCTTTTCAAAAGTTCGCCATCGAAGGTTGTTTGCCCGGCAAAAAAAGGGACAGGAAATTTGGATTTAGCGTAACTGGCTTCAAGCAGGGTGTTGGCTGCGCCCATCAAGCCGAATGAGACGAGCGAAGCTATAGCTAGCCATCCGCGAGAAGGCTTGTGGTTCAGGCTTTCAATGAAATTTCTCAGCTTGAGAAAAGACTTCTTTTTTTCTTCTGACATGGTGATCTCCTTATAAAAAACGAAATTGGTGGTAAAATGTATTCCTAAGAATGAATTATATATTCCAAAGAATGTATTGTCAAGAGTGAATTTTATGGAGATAAGTCAATGACAAAAAACAAAGAAGAATTGGCTGGAGATATCGCCCTCTCATTGGGCATCCTCAGCCAACTCTATACGACACGGATGAATAAACTCCTTTCGGAGCATGGGTTTACGCTCTCCCAATTCTCAGTGCTTTCGCACTGCATTCGCCAATCCGATGAAAAGTGGACAATTTCCCGCCTTGCAAAAGTGATGGAACTAAACCAACCCGGCATAACAAAGATCGTCCAGAAGTTACTTGGCAGAGGGCATCTTAGCGCCGAAAAAGACGAAAGCGATTCGCGCCGAAAATATATCCAAGTCACCCCAAGCGGATTGGCAGAATTGCAGAGCGTTTACAAAAGCCTGGCTCCCGATGTGACTGCCTGGTTTAGGGAATGGGATGCCAAAAAAATGACGGATTTCGATGAGCATATGAAAGAATTGAATTCATGGCTGGATAAAAACCGCGATATTTTTGGTGAATAGAAAAATCTGTTTATCTGATTATTTTCTTTCCCCTCATTCCTCGCTTTGGATATTTAGCCCAAGCCGCACTCATGTTTGCCCATTTTGTTCTTTCTGTAGATTTGATCGTCTGGAAAGGGATGAGAGAGATAAAGAAGAGAGCAGAAATTAGATGTTGATGGAAGTCCTTTTGTGGGAAATTACTCCATGTGAAAATCAGATGTTTTACATGGAACGAGTTGGAGCTTTTCACTAATGATAAAATCAAATATCAACTGATACATTCAATTACCTAAAATATGTCACAAAACAAGAATCCTTTCGATAAAATAACGGCATTTTCGTATAAAAATTTTTCCTTGCTGATTGATACATTAAGAAACGAAGATAATTTGATATCCGAAATTGTACGAGTGCATTTAGTATCAGAGTATTTGCTTGAAGAATTAATTCGATTTTCTTTTAATGAACGAGCAGATGCTATTTTGTCGATTGGTTTACGCTATCAGCAAAAACTAGACCTTGTGAGCAAGTTGAAGTTTATTGATGATGTCGATTTGTTACCACATTATATTGTTGGCTCTCTGAGGAAACTTAACCGATTACGAAATCGAGTTGCTCACCGTCTTAATGAGGCTGTAACAGATGATGAAGTGAAAGATTTATTTATGGGTCTGGAAGATGAGCTTCCATATCATGATATGGAAAAAATTGGTTCTGTTACTATGTTGAAAAGATACCTAGCTTTTTTATATGGAAGTTTGTTACCTAAATATGAACAGTCCGAAGAGTAATTATTATACAAACAAAAAACTCTGAGGTTTCTAATATCTCGGAGTTTTTTCTCTATTTCTTATCTTCTCCACTTTCCATTCCTCAACTTTCCCAAACCCTCGCCCCATCCGCTATAATCTCATCTGCAATGAACCCTAAAACCCTCTCCCTCCTCGAATACGATAAGATTCTCGCACGCCTCACCGAGCATTGTGCTTTTAGCGCATCGGTAGAACTTGCTGAGAATCTAAAACCAACGTCCTCTTTTAAGAAAGCCAAAATTCGTCTGGAAGAGACGACAGAAGCACGCCTTCTTTTTTCCACGCATGAAGCAGTTAGTGTCGGCGGCGCACGGGATGTGCGCGAGCCAGTCAAATTAGCCGCGCGCGGCGGGGTTTTAGAAACACAGCATTTGCTCGATATAAAATCCACCCTCATCGCTGCACGCAAACTGAGAAAAGCTTTTGCCAAAGAAGAGGTTGAGCAGGAGAAGTTTCGTAATCTGAAAAAGATCGTTGAAAATCTCCCGCCATCGCTCGGATTGGTGGACGCGATCACGCATACCATCTCTGAAAAAGGTGAAATTCTCGATACAGCCTCTCCGCAATTGGCTTCGATTCGAAAAGAGCGCCGTATTGCGCACGACAGGCTGATGACGAAATTGCAAAAGATCATCGGCAATACCAAAAATCAGAAGATGCTTCAGGAAGCGATCATTACCCAGCGTGATGGGCGCTATGTGATTCCTTTACAGGCTCAATATAAAGGGCAACTTAAAGGCATCACTCACGATCAATCATCCTCTGGTGCAACGATCTTCATCGAACCCCTCAGTACCGTTGAAGGAAATAATAAAATTCGTGAATTGCAACTTGCCGAGAGAGACGAAGAGCGCCGCGTGTTAGCAGAGCTTTGTGCAAAAATTGGCGAAAATAAGGATGCGATCAGTACGGGCGTAGAAGCCCTCGCCGCTCTTGACCTGGCTTTTGCAAAAGCAAAATACGCAGATGCCATCAGAGCGAATGAACCTCTTTTAAATGAAATAAAAAAAACAAGAAAAAATAAAAAGAACAAATCAGTTCCTGAGCGGAGCGTAGCGCAGTCGACGAGTGCCCTTCAGGGTAAGGACGGCTCTCCAGAAACCCACTCTTCGACTTCGACTTCACATTCGTTCAGTCTCCGCTCAGAGACTGAAACTCTTACATCTTTCACCTTCCAACTTAACCAAGCTCGCCATCCTCTCCTCGACCCCGAGACCGTTGTCCCTCTCAACATCGCTCTTGATGCAGAAACTCGCGCCCTCGTTATCACGGGGCCAAATACGGGCGGCAAAACTGTCACGCTAAAAACCGTCGGATTATTGGCGCTTATGGCGCAATCCGGGCTGCATATCCCCGCAAAATCTGGCTCGGCTTTGCCCTGTTTTGCCTCTGTTCACGCCGATATTGGCGACGAGCAATCCATCGAGCAGTCGCTATCCACTTTTTCGGGGCATATCAAAAATATCAGCCAGATCCTGAAAAAAGCGGATGATAAATCCCTTGTTGTTTTTGACGAATTGGGCGCGGGCACCGATCCGCAGGAGGGCGCGGCTCTTGCGCGTGCGATCCTTTCGGAGCTGCTTGAGCGCGGCTCGCTTTCTTTTGTCGCCACGCATTATCCCGAGCTGAAAGCCTTTGCGCACACTACCGAAAAAGTTGTGAACGCCTCTTTAGAATTTGATCTGCATAGCCTGCGCCCGACCTATAAATTGACAATAGGATTACCGGGACGCTCAAACGCTCTGGCGATTGCGCGGCGGCTCGGACTTGACCCGAAGGTGCTCACTGCGGCTGAACAAGAGATCGACCCCGGAGAAATGCGCGTTGATTCCATGCTCGACGACATCCACCGCCAACGGAAAATTGCCTTTAAAGACCGTCGTAAAGCCGAAAAAGCGCGCATTCAGGCTCACCGCTTGAGACGAGAATTGAACGAAAAGCTGGAGAATATTGAAGAAGAGCGGCTCAAGATCCTTGAAAAAGCTCAGGACGAGGCAAAAAAACAAGTCGAAGCCACGCAAGCCGAAATCCAGGAAATGAGACGCAGGCTGCGAGAAGCCGAGAAACCGCTCGAAGAAATTGAAGATGTCAAAGACCAGATCAAAACCGTCGAAAAGAAAATCAAGCAGCCAATCCGAAAGAAAAAAGTAGTTGTTCGTGAAGAGTTCCCGGATGTCAGCGGAGAAATTGGGATTGACGATAAAGTACATGTGAGATCGCTGGGCACGGAGGGGATTGTGACCGCTTTGGGAAAAGGTGAAGCGGAGGTGCAGGTCGGGGCTTTGCGAATGTGGGCAAAACTGAAAGATTTGCAGCTAAAGAAGAAAGCTAAGAAAGTAAAGGAAGAGAAGAAACCTGTCAGCACGCCGAGGCTTCGGACTGCATCTGCGGTATTGCCAAAAATGGAGTTGGATATTCGCGGCGAACGGGCAGATGATGCGCTTGATAGACTCGACCGTTATATTGACCAAGCCTATGTGGCCGAGATGCCATTTGTGCGCGTTGTGCATGGGAAGGGGACAGGTAGGCTACGCGAAGTTGTACGCGAGGCATTAAGAGAAAATCCTTATGTGAAGTCTTTTGAAGAGGGGAAGGAAAAAGAAGGCGGCGCAGGGGTGACGGTGGTGAAGTTTTAGAGAAGATGATGAACCGCCAAGGTGCGAAGGACGCGGAGTTTTTGTTGAAGTTCGCCAAGACTTTACTTTTCTTGGCGGCATAGTAAAAAATCTTGGCGCTCTCTGCGTCTTGGCGGTTTAAAGGAACAGGAGTATAAAATGACTCTAGACGAAGGGATCGCAGAAGTTTCAGAAAAAATTAGCGCCGTGAGCGCGAGCGCAGAGATCAAGATCGCGAAAATGTCAGATGAAGAAGCGCGCCTGAGCGTTTACGCTCTCGCAGCGGAAATGGGCGCAATTCAGGATGCGACCTTGATGCCAACGATTGAATAGTGACGGGCTGGATATTCAGGTTTTTGTTTACGGAAAAGAATAGAATATAAACGTAGCTCACGGGGGAATTTACCAAAAGATTAGAACCTATACGAGAAATAATCCGAAGAAAGATGTCAGACGTGTACTGCACTTCGTAAGTGCGTTGCACGTCGAATTTTCAAGGTCAAACTATGCTTGTCAGACCCGATGTGCAATGCATCTCGGCAGATGCAACGCACATCTCTGCTATTTTTAGAATAGGATTAAGAGCAAGAAACGGGTCGTCTTTCCTGCATATACACAGTAAACTACGCCATAGATAATGAATAAAACTTATTACGGAGGCTTTTATGCGTAGTTCTACAGGTAATTCGATGGGGATATCAGAATGGTTCTTATTAATTTTCCTATCAGTTTTATGGGGTGGATCATTTTTCTTTGGTGAGGTGGCATTATCAGAATTACAACCATTTACAATTGTTTTGGGTCGTGTCATTATTGCATCTATCGTACTAAACCTGATCGTGAGAGCAACTGGCTACCGGATGCCATCATCGCCTAAAATATGGGGTACATTTCTGATGATGGGGTTGCTAAATAACCTAATTCCCTTTAGTTTGATATTTTGGGGACAAACGCAAATTTCCAGTTCTTTAGCGTCAATTCTGAATGCTACTACACCTGTATGGACTGTGCTGTTAGCACACTTTCTAACCGCGGACGAACGCCTTACACCAAATCGACTCAGTGGTGTTTTCTTTGGCTTGATCGGTGTCGCCCTAATGATCGGTTTAGACGCACTGCAAGGCATTGGCGGAAATGTATTGGCTCAACTAGCTGTGACAATCGCTGCAATTTCGTATGCTTTTGCTGGCATCTATGGTAAACGTTTCAAGGAAACACCACCAATCGTAACGGCAGCAGGACAGCTTACGGGCACAACCATTATGATGATCCCAATAGCATTGCTTGTTGATAAACCCTGGCTCTTGCCGATGCCAAATATCAACGTATGGGGGGCTTTATTAGGGCTGGCTCTATTAAGTACCGCTCTGGCTTATATCATTTATTTTCGTTTGCTCTCTACAGTTGGCGCAACGAATTTATTGCTCGTAACATTCCTCATCCCGGTAAGTGCCATATTGCTGGGAACGATCATACTGGGAGAGCAGCTCGATCTGCGTCATTATTTGGGGATGGGGCTAATTAGCCTGGGTTTAGTCGCTATTGATGGGCGTTTATTAAAACTAGCCAAAAGATAATTTTTAATCAAAGGTTCCGATACGGTATATTCTGGGAAACCGGCTTCTATCCACAACTTTCTGTGGATAACCCCTGAAAAGGCTGTGGATAAGTTGTGGGCTATTGTGGAAAACGCTCGATAACCCATCCTTTGCACCATCTCCCATTCTCCCGTATAATCTGCCCCATGTCTCTAAAAATTGAAGAAGTTCAACATATTGCCAAGCTCGCCAAGCTCGATCTCAGCGATGAAGTGCTTGCTCGTTACCGCGAGCAGCTCTCCGATATTCTCGCCCACATCGAGAAACTCAACGAGTTGGATACCTCCGGCATTTCCCCGATGGCGAACGCTGTGCGGGGTGCCAGCCCGCTGCGTGCGGATGAAACCCGCCCCTCCCTCCCGACCGAAAAATTGCTCCAGAATGCACCAGACGCCGAAGACGGACAATTCAAAGTGCCCGCCGTTTTTGGGGAGAAGAAGAAATGAAACTCCTAGAAGAATTGCAGGATGGAAAAACGACGAGCCGGGCCGCAACCGAAACTTGTGTGGCGCGTGCACGTGCCTTGGATTCGACCCTGCACGCTTTTCTGCATCTCGATAAATCCGCGCCTGAACGTGCCAGCCAAAGAGATACATCATCTCTGCCCTTGGCTGGGTTGCCCATCGCTGTTAAAGATGTGCTCATGGTCGAGGGGATGCCCGCCACCTGCGGCTCAAAAATCCTCGAAGGATTTATGCCTCCTTTCACTGCGACGGCCGTCAAAAAACTTCAAGATGCGGGCGCAATTGTTATTGGCAAAACCAACACCGATGAATTTGCGATGGGGTCCTCGACAGAAAATTCTGCCTATGTCACCACTCGCAACCCATGGAATACAGATCGTGTTCCCGGCGGCTCCTCGGGCGGAAGCGCGGCAGCCGTTGCCGCTGGCATTGTCCCCGCTGCGTTGGGGACAGATACGGGCGGCTCGATTCGGCAGCCCGCATCCTATTGCGGGATTAGCGGTATCAAGCCAACTTACGGACGTGTATCCCGTTATGGGTTGGCGGCTTATGGCTCATCGCTCGATTCTGTCGGTGTTTTAGGTCGTTCTGTCGATGATCTTGTTCCGTTATTTGAACAGATGGTGGGCAAAGACCCGCTTGATGCGACGACGGTCAACCCGCCCGATATAAGGGTATCCGTTCCGAGTGATGGAACGATAAACGGAATCAAAATCGGGGTTCCGGCAGAGTATTTTGTGACAGGGATACAAGCCGAGGTCGAGGGGCGTGTCCGCGAAGCGATTGGGATGTTAGAAACGCTCGGGGCCGAGATCATCCCCATCAATCTGCCACATACCGAATATGCGCTTCCCGTCTATTATATTTTGGCTCCTGCTGAAGCATCGGCAAATTTAGCGCGTTATGATGGCATCCGCTATACGCCGCGTGAGAGTGAGAAATCTTTGGAAGACGTTTACCGCCAAACGCGCGGAAAACGCTTCGGCGCAGAGGTCGAGCGACGCATCATGCTCGGCACTTACGCGCTTTCGGCAGGCTATTATGATGCCTATTATGGGCAGGCACAGAAGGTGCGTACTTTGATTCGACGCGATTTTGAGAAGGCGTTCGAACGCGTGGATGCGATTGCCGCGCCGATTGCTCCGACGACGGCTTTTGAAGTTGGCAAGCACGGCGATGATCCGATTTCAATGTATCTTGAAGATATTTTCACGCTCCCCGCGAATTTGGCGGGCGTGCCTGGGCTGGCGATCCCCGTCGGTTTTGATGGGGATAAAATGCCCGTCGGGATGCAGTTGATGGGTGCGCCTTTCAGCGAAGAGAATTTATTTGCCATCGGGCGAAGCTATCAGGGTGCGACGGATTGGCATGAGATGAAGCCAGAGATCGCAAAGTAGAGCGGGTAACCCCCGCTCTTGTTTTTTAAACGTAAAAACATCCACAATAATAAAGACTATGTGCTTATTGCTAGGTTAGCTCGTAATTCTTCACCTTGGTTCTGAACAAAGGAGTTTGGCATGAGTAGAAAATCTCTTTTTAAGTTTGTCGGTCTTGTTTTTGTATTGCTATTTCTTGCAGGATGTGAAGGAGCAACCCAAGTATCAGCGCCAACCATAGAAAATGACGGGACAGAAAAAGCTATTTACCTGATCGTGGGCATTGCAGAAGCTGTAAATAGTAAGGGCGTTCTTGTTCAGGTTGAAGGCGCTCGTGTTCAGCAAGAATATTCAGTGCATTACATTATGTATTATGCACCTGATTCCTATTCATTTTATAAAGTGATATTGTCCATTGACGGAGAAATGGATGAGCCGCACGAGACATTGGCGTGGGGGGAGGAGAATATCCGCTTAACGGATGGAGAGAGTTTTGCCGATCTGGAGCATGCTGTTCGTATTCTTGTTGGGGACAATATCGTATATAAGGCTGGGGAAGATTTCGAGTATCGCTATGCCTACTTTTTTAAGGTGCCAAAGAATACTGACCATACGCGTTATAAGTTGATACTTCCTGGTACCCAGGAAATTCCACTTGTTTCTATTGTGGAAATTTCTCAGAGCAACCTTGTGGAATTTCAGACTGAAAATAATTCAAACGCTTTTATTGGTGGCGGCGAAGAGAATATTGCCAGCGGCATAGATTCTTTTGTTGGTGGTGGAAAAAGAAACGCTGCGACAGCGATTTACACAGCCATCGGAGGGGGCCAGCTGAATACTGCGAGTGTCGCTTTTTCAACGATCGGTGGTGGGGTCAAAAACTCAACGGAGAATGTTTATAGCACTGTGGGCGGAGGCTACGCAAACCTGACAACCGGGCAATTTTCAACGATAGGCGGTGGTAGCCGGAATACGGCTAATTTTCATCATTCCACAGTCGGTGGAGGGATTCAGAATATAGCCAATGCGTCTGACGTAACGATTGCAGGTGGTGCGTATAATGTCGCTAGTGACCCACATGCAACAATAGGTGGGGGAACACAAAATATGGCAAGCGGAACGGGGGCAACAATCAGCGGTGGGGCGGGGAATAACACAGAGGCAAATCACAGCTCCATCGGTGGCGGGCTTGGTAATGAAATTGCGGGCAATTATGCCGTTATCAGTGGAGGGCGCGGAAATCTTGCGCTGGGAGCATATAGTGTTATCCCCGGAGGGCTGGCAAATCAGGCGCAGAGCGATTATAGTTTTGCGTCAGGATACCGCTCGATCATTGCTAATGAACATCCTGGAACATTTTTATTTGCTGATTCTGTCGATGCTGACTTCTTTTCAGAAAATGCAAACGAGTTTGCAGTCAGAGCAACGGGCGGTGTTCGATTTATCAGCGCGGTTGATGCAGCGGGAATTCCCCTTTCAGGTGTCTTTCTCCCATCTGGCAGTGGATCATGGTCTACGTTGAGCGATGAAAATAGCAAAGAGAAATTCGTTGATATTGATGAAAAAGAAATCTTGGATCTTGTAGTAAACTTGCCCATTTCAGAATGGAGTTATATCTCGGAAGAGAGTTCTGTTCGTCATATGGGACCCATGGCGCAGGATTTTTATTCAGCTTTTGGATTAGGCGTAGATGAACGATATATTTCATCTGTAGATTCTGACGGCGTAGCTCTGGTTGCAATTCAAGCCTTGAATCAATTGCTTGAAGAAAAAGATGTACAGATCAGAAAGCAAAATGCTCTATTAGATGCACTTGAGGGTAGAATTGCGGAGTTGGAAAAAGAAGAGAGAATGGCATCAGCCTTTCCCCTCTGGATAATTCTTGGCATCTTGATCGTTTATCACTTATATTTTGTAAAGACTCTTGCGAAAAACAAAGGAAAATAATGAATATCTTTCTCACTGGTGGCGCGGGCTATATCGGCTCGGCGACCACCGAAGCATTACTCAAAGCAGGGCATCAAGTCACGGTCTATGATTCGCTCGTAACAGGGCATAGAGAAGCTGTGCCAGAGCGCGCAACTTTTATCAATGCCGATCTGGGCGATGAAAAAGCCCTAAAAGATGCGCTGGCAACACAGCAATTTGACGCGGTGATGCATTTTGCGGCCTTCATCGAAGCCGGAGAAAGCATGAAAGACCCGGGCAAGTTCATCCAGAACAATTTGGTTAACTCTTCAAAGTTGATCGAAGCCGCAACACGTGTGGGTGTGGGGCGTTTCGTTCTATCATCGACAGCGGCTGTTTATCAATCCAGCGACGAGCCGCTCAGCGAAGAATCGCCGCTTGGCCCCACCAATACTTATGGCTATACAAAACTTGCTGTTGAGCGCATTCTTGAGTGGTATAGAGAAATTCATGGCTTGCATTTTGCCGCTTTACGTTATTTCAATGCCTCAGGCGCATTGCCCGGTCGTGGCGAAGCGCATCAGCCGGAGTCGCATCTGATTCCGCTCGTTTTGCAAGTTCCGCTTGGGCAGCGCGAAAATATCAAAGTCTTCGGTACAGACTATCCGACTCCGGACGGAAGTTGCATCCGCGACTATATTCACATCGCCGATCTCGTATCCGCCCATGTACTCGCATTGGATGCTCTCTCCGAGCGGGATAAATTGGTCTTCAACATCGGCACGGGGACGGGATATTCTGTAAAAGAAGTGATCGAGACGGCTCGCTCCGTGACCGGCCACTTGATACCGGCTGTGGAAACGCCCCGCCGCCCTGGCGACCCGGCGCGACTGGTCGCATCTTCTGGAAAAATTCAGAAAGAACTTGGTTGGAAAGCCAAACATTCTGATTTGAAGAATATTCTGGAGACAGCGTGGGCGTGGCACGAGAGTCATCCGCGTGGATGGAAAAAATAGTATGCAGACTACAAAAGTCTCTAAGATTTTTGTAGTCCTTTAGGAGAAAGGTTTTGACTTTTATCATCGTTCTTGTCGGATGGATATTCTCTCTCAGTTTGCATGAATTCGCCCATGCGCTGGTCGCCTATTATGGCGGTGATACGAGCGTCCGCGATAAAGGCTATCTGACCTTTAATCCGCTCAAATATACCCATCCCTTATATTCAATTGCCTTACCGCTTCTCTTCCTCTTCATGGGCGGGATCGGTCTGCCCGGCGGCGCGGTTTATATCGAGACATGGCGATTACGCAGTGCAAAATGGCGCAGTGCCGTCTCATTAGCAGGGCCGAGCGCGAATATCATTCTGGTGATCGTCATCGCAATTCTTTTGCAATTTGCCCCCGCCACCCCATCACCCTTTTGGGCAGGGTTGGCATTTTTAGCACTCTTGCAAATTTACGCGGTTGTACTCAACCTTATTCCTGTACCACCCTTTGACGGCTTCGGCATCATCGAGCCTTATCTCAGCCCTGAAATACTGGAGCGCATCGAGCCAATTCGTGGGATGATGATCTGGCTTGTCATTGCCGCATTATGGTATGTGCCTTTTATCAGTAACCTTTTTTCAACGCTGATCTTTAGTCTGGCTGCTATCCTGCAAATCCCCTTCGAATTGGTTGGAGCAGGATATCAGAAATTCTTTTTCTGGAAGGAATTTTAGGCTAAAAATTTTATCTTTTGTGGTGGTTGAGTAGCTTGAAGCGAAGCGAAAAGCGTATCGAAACTAACGCAATTTATTATAAATAATGACCCAAACACCTACTTTTTATGTTGACAAAATCCCCATCTACGGCGACGCAATTCTAGCCCCGATGATGGGATTTTCAGATCTGCCCTACCGCTCCCTTTGCCGCGAGCTGGGGTCATCTATAAGCTATACAGAATTTGCCCGTGCCGAAGGGCTGATCCATAATATGCGCCGTGTTTCTGAAAAACTGGAATATGTTGAAGAAGAACGTCCAATTGCCTTTCAAATTTACAGCCATGATATCGACTATATGGTGGAAGCCGCGCTCAAAATTCAGCCTTTGCGCCCCGATTTCATCGACATCAATATGGGCTGCCCAACCAAGGCTATTGCGAATAGTGGTGCCGGTGTAGGATTGATGCGCAAGCCTATAAAGGTAGCACGTCTTTTCAAACGATTGAAAAAAGAACTAGATGTGCCTATCACGGCGAAGATCCGCATGGGATGGGATGACTGCCAGAATTACAAGCTCATCTCTCGAATTGTCGAGGAGAATGGCGCATCATTGATCGCCATCCACGGGCGGACGCGGGAAGGTGGCCGCGAGAGCAAAGTGAATTGGGATGTGATCGCAGAGGTTAAAGAGACAGTCAATATCCCCGTGATCGGGAATGGAGATGTAAAAACCGTCGCGGATATTGCTAAGATGAAAGAGTATACGAAATGCGACGGCGTGATGATCGGCAGAGCCGCGATCGGGAATCCTTGGATATTTTCTGGCAAAGACCGAGACGAGGTCACCTTTGAAGAAGTCCAGAAAATGATGAGCAAACATCTCGACAGAAATCTGAAATTTTACGGGGAAGAGTTAGGCATCAATCTTTTCCGTAAGCATGTGGTGCAGTATATTGCCCCGATACCTACCACACGCCGGTATAGACGTGAATTATTGACGCGCGAAAGAAAAGAAGAGTTTTTATTATTGTTGGAGCAAATTTACGAGAATTTGGTCAAGTAGAGAAGCTTAACGGTTTCTCTATTTTTTCAGGAGTTTGCTTTTTAAAGGGAAGCAAGCCTAAATTCACGGGTGATTTTCTATATCATTTTATAAAAAAGGTGTATAATCCCGCCGTTAAATTTTCTGGTGCCCGAAAGGGCTTTTTTTGAGGAAATGATCATGTCTAAGTTTAAAGAAATCTTATTTGGAAAACCTTTCCCGACCAGCATGGCGATCCACGAACGTCTGGATAATGTGCGCGGTTTGGCTATTTTTGCATCTGACCCGATCAGCTCTAATGCCTATGCGACCGAAGCCGTAATGAGCATTCTGATCGTCATGGGCAGTGGTGCGCTTTCGATGACGATGCCCATCGTCATGGCTATTGCCGCGCTCGTGCTGATCGTGGTTTTTAGTTATATCCAGACCATTTTGCATTACCCCAACGGCGGCGGTTCTTATATTGTTGCGAAAGATAATCTGGGAACACTTCCTTCTCTGGTCGCAGCAGGAGCCTTGTTAACGGATTATTCGCTCACAGTTTCCGTTTCTGTTTCAGCCGGGATCAGGGCGATCGTCTCCGCTTTTCCTGAGATTTACGATTATCGCGTTTGGCTCGCATTGGGGATTATCGCGATTCTGACGTGGATGAACTTGCGTGGCGTCCGTGAAAGTGGCTCTGTCTTTGCGCTGCCTACTTACGCCTTTATTGGTGGCGTCTTCCTGGTCATCATGATCGGTCTGGTACGCAGTTTCGGGCTTTTTGGCGCCGCCCCCCTCGCTCCACAAGTGATCTCGGGCGAAATGCTGACAGAAGACCTGACACAACTCGGCATGATCTGGATTCTGCTGCGTGCCTTTGCCGCAGGTTGTACCGCGCTAACAGGCATCGAAGCAATCAGTGATGGTGTACAAGCCTTCAAACCACCAGAGTCTAAAAATGCCGCCAAAACAATGGTCGCAATGGGCATTATCGCCATGACTCTTTTCGTGGGCATCAGCTTTTTATCAACACGCTTAAATCTGATCCCGGCACATCACGATAGCTTGCTTTCACAGCTAACGCGTACGGTCACAGGTGAGGGTTTCCTCTATTATTGGGTGCAGATATTTACCATGCTCATCCTTGTTTTGGCAGCGAATACTGGCTATCAGGATTTCCCCCGTTTGGGATATTTCCTCGCCCGTGACAAATTCATGCCTCGCTGGATGACCAATCAGGGTGACCGTCTTGTTTTTAATGGCGGCATCATTACCCTGGCAATTCTTTCCTCCATCGTGGTGATCATCTTCCAAGCCGATGAATTCGCCATGCTGCCCCTCTACGCGATTGGTGTAATGCTTTCCTTTACTATTTCGCAAGCGGGCATGGTCAAATTAATGACCAAAGTTTCCAAACTCAAACCTGGCGAAACATTGGATACGCTCGAAACACATCTGCATCATGAAAAAGGCTGGCAATGGAAACGCATCGTTAACGCGCTGGGTGCGCTGACTACGGCTATCGTTTTTGTTGTACTGGTTATCACCAAATTTGCCGAAGGCGCATGGATCATCGTTCTCGTTATCCCGCTTATTATTGTCATGTTCTACAAAATTCACGATCATTATGATAATGTCGCGGATTGGCTGAGCACACGCACACTTGAAGAAAGAGAAATTAGCGATGTCGCAGATGTAGTTATTCTGCCTATTGGGGATGTACATCGTGGCACTCTTCGTGCGCTGCAATTTGCGCAAAAACTCTCCAGTGATGTTCGTGCCATTTATGTTTCAACTGACCCCGCTACTAAAGAAGCTTTCATGCGCCGCTGGAATCGCTTCCCTGCGCTGGTCGAAAAAGCAAATCTGATTCAGATAGATTACGATTATCGCGACTTCCTCCCGCCCTTGATTGAATATATTGAGAAGGTCAACAACGAGGAATTTCCGAACGAATCTATCACGGTCGTTATCCCAGAAATTCTGACAAATACTCGCATCTCCAGCATCTTGCATAATAAGACCGCCCTCATGTTGCGAAACCGCCTCCGACAAGCCTTGGATATTATCATCATCGAAGTGCCGCTGCATATCTTGCCACAAGAGAAAAAGGTAGAAAATAAGATTTCTGAAGTAGAGAATGATGTAGACGAGGCAGAAAATACTGATTAAAAAGTAATTACAGCTCTTGCATATTTATCGTTAAAGAACGAGACCTATCAGGATTCAAAACCCTGATAGGTCTTTTTCATTTCTCATCTCCTTGAGATGGTAGAAGATTACAAACTTCTCGATTGCTGCTCTTGACACAAAAGAAGTATAAGGCTAGAATAGCTGCATATATGAACATGTATTCAGGTGTTTGTTATGGATGAAACTTCTAATTTATCTCGTATCGATGAAATTGTCGCAGTGCATGTCGCTGAGCTATTCCGTGCTCTAGGCGATGCCAGCCGGATACAAATCATTTCAGCTCTTATTGATAATGAAATTAATGTTGGTGAATTAGCGAAAATTGCAGGAATTAGTGAATCTGCGGCGTCTCACCAACTCCGAAACCTCCGACAGATGCGGTTAGTAAAATCTCGTAAAAAAGGTCGTGAAGTTTATTATTCGATAGATGATGATCACATCACAGATTTAATACAACGGGCTATAGATCATGTTGCTCATGAATAGTATGAAGACAACAAAAAGTATTTTATTATCAATCCTACCTTGGTTTTGTAGAATATTTCAGCCACTCGGCATAGCAAGAGAAAAATTGGAGATATGATATGGAAAATCTGAACTTGATAATATTTTTTCTGGATGTGAGTGTTTTGTACATCCTCCTTTTAGGCGCAGTATGGTCTATTGCTTTCTCTAGTAAGCGTATTTGGCCCCCTCCAAAAAAACAATCTTGGCAATATATATTGACTTGGGTTTGTTTTTACCTAGTGTTTCTACTCAATGCCCTATTAATCGTTTGGGACTGGAATTCCTGGATCATTAACGATCCAATTCGCCTTTTGATCGGGATACCTGTCACAATAGTAGGGGCATTGCTTGTCACTTGGGGGATTTCAACATTAGGGAGTCGTAATACTTCTGGCTTGCAAGACAAATTTGTCGATTCAGGTCCATATCGCTATACTCGAAACCCGCAATACTTGGGGGATAGTATTATGTTTATAGGGCTAAGCATAACGGCCAATTCCTTATTCTTATGGATCACTCATGGGTTATTGATCTTAGTTTTTTTAATAGCCCCCTTTGCTGAAGAAATATGGCTTGAAAAACGGTACGGGGATGAATATCTCAATTACAAAAACAACACATCTCGATTTTTCTAATCTTTTCACCAGGAGTAAAGATGACCAAAATATTCTTAATACTATATCTCGTTCTTTTTTATGGGATCGCATTTCTCTGGCGTTCGTACCAAACATTCCGAGCAACAGGAATTAATCCTTATCGTTTGAATGATGGGAATAATGTACATAGATTTGCTGGAAAATGGTATCGGGTGATCTCGTTAGGTATTGTAAGCACTATATTGCTCTATGTTTTTCTCGAGCAAATATATTTTTATCTCACTCCAATAAAATGGCTGGAGCATCCAATGGTCTCAGGTATTGGGTTTGTTATATTGTTTGCTTCTTTTTTAGTGGTTGTAATAGCACAAGTTCAAATGGGAATTTCTTGGCGTATTGGAATTGATGAAGATAATCCCAGCGAACTAATCACAGGCGGTATCTTTCAAATTTCACGTAATCCAATATTTTTAGGGATGCGTCTAAGTGTCTTTGGACTTTTCCTAGTCCTGCCTAATGCCCTAACATTTACCCTTTGGCTGATAGGTGATATTTTGCTGCAGATTCAGGTTTTTCTTGAAGAAGAGTACCTGATAGGCACACATAATGAAAACTATAAAACATACTATCAAAAAGTTAAACGTTGGATCTAATTAGGTTCTTGATTCAAGTCCAAGCAAAGGAACACCAAGAAAAAAAGATCAGCTAGCGATATTGCTAGCTGATCTTTTTATAACGTTTTTTCTTCGAAAGACTTATTCCCCTTCGACAATCTCCGTCAATGCCTCTCCCAACTTCCTGACTTCTTCGACCGTGTTGTACTGGGTTGCGCCGATGCGTACCTCCCGCAGGTTGTAGCGCAAGCCGTTAAAAATGATTTTGCATACCTAATCTTTGTTATCAGAATTTGGTGCTATAATCGAAAAACCAGACAATTAGTATCAATTTTTTTTAAATTCATTATCTTTTAGTGGACTTTGTATGGACACAGCCTCAACAAGTTCTCTTCAAGTTCAGAGTGGTTCTCGAAGTGGGACAAGAATTCCCCTGCATATAGGCACATTTAGTATAGGAGGGGATGCAACTAATCAAATTGTGATCCCAGATGAAGAAGTGTCTCGCAAACACGCAAATATTACTATTGATATCCGGGGGACATGGATTACTGATTTAGGTTCAACATTTGGCACCTTTGTAAATGGTCAACAGATTTTCGAGTCCCTTTGGCTGAAACCCAATGATGTAATTCAGCTGGGTAGAGTGGTCAAGATGGTCTTTCAGTCATCGTTTATTGGGTCGCCGGCCATAGCACCAACACCTCCACCAGTAAAAGTTAAAAAGCAAAGCCGATTCCGCAACTGTGTACTTACTTGTGGCGTTATTCTCTTGATTCTATTTTGCGGGTTATTTGTTGTGGGGGGAGCGGGATATTATTTTTATACTACAGGCCAACTTTCACCACGTACGGTTTTAAATTCAGTTGGCATGGGGACGGGAGAAATAAATATTGCTAATATTTCTGATAGCACTCTTTATAGTGATCTAATTCAGTTGACAACAGATTCCGGGGAACCAGAGAGCTATTTAGATTTATCTCTAAGACCCTTTGAAGTTGGAGGGCTTGGATCGATCTCGCCTGGAGCTTATGAATTGCAGATTTCGTTCTCAAACGAGGGTTTAACCGGAGGCGGTTGTTGGTTGGAGATAAAAAGCGGTGATGTATTTCAGTTGGTGGCAGTCCCAGAAGGAATAGCGATTATAAAGGAAGGAGAAAATCCCACAAATCCAGATGAAATAGATTATCTGTCTACCTCTCTTTGTAAGCCTTGATCATTTGGGAATGAAAATATGATGAACAAAAAAATAATTACCCCGATAATAGTTTTATTAGCTCTTTTCATTACATCCGGATGCTCTTTTGTACGAATCCAGAATGTATCAGATGCCACGATCACTGTTTCAGTGAAAGTGCCAGATTCTGGGAAATCATATACGAGGAATATTTCGCCTGGAAGTATCGTTGACGTCTTCTCCGCGAATGGGGGGAGATATTCGGTATCTTTGATCCCTAGTGAAAGATATAAAGAAACGTTAAATAGTTTACAAGAAATGATCAGTGCGCGGTTGTTCAAAGAGAGAGCTACCTTAACGGCGGAACAAGTTACTACTTTGACGCATAATTTAAATGGGATTGATCAACTGATAGATGACTTAGCCAAACCAATGCCCTCATGCTCAGGTTATCTTCCAGATTTTGATACAGTTGTAGTTGTTGTAGTATTTGATAGTTTTACAGCTAATTATGATATAAGTTGTAGTAGTGGGGATGGATAATTTTTTCAATAATGAAAAGAAAAAAGACCAGCTAGTGATTGCTAACTGGTCTTTTCTTTTAGCCAATAATCAAGTTCATTTCGTCTCTGCGATCTCAGTCAGTGCTTCCCCTAACTTCCTGACTTCTTTGATCGTGTTGTAGTGTGTCGCACCGACGCGCACCATCCCGCCGCTTTCTTCGAGGCCGAGTCTCTCGGTCACGTTGATGGCGTAGTAGTGCCCGTCCCAAACGTAAATATCGCGTTTGCCTAATTCTTCAGCAACTTTGCGGGGGTGAATGCCCTCAAGACGAAAAGCAAATGTCGCCACGCGCTCATCCGTTTTGCGCGGATCGCTGGGGCCGTAAAGGGTTAGCCCAGGGACAAATCCGAGCGTGGAGAGCAAGGCCTGGTTAAGTTCCTGCTCATAGGCACCGATGGCCGTCATCGCTTTTTTGAGCGTTAGCACACGCCCTGAAAAACCATCTTCAACAAAGTTTTGCTCGTATTCGCTGCCAAATTCTTTACCGATCCATTCGAAATATTCTATTGCGCCGAGAACGCCCGCGATGCCTTCGTGGTTTTGAGTACCGGTCTCGTATCTGTAGGGAAGCTCGTTGCTTGCGGGGCGGACTTTATAGGCTTTCATCTCTTCGAGCAAGGCCTTTTTGCCATAAAGAACACCTGCATGAGGCCCAAAATATTTATAAGGAGAAGAAACAAGGAAATCGGCATCTAATTTTTGTACATCAATAGAGCCGTGCGGGGCATATTGGACGGCATCCACGTAGACCATTGTGCCAACATCGTGTGCCATTTTGATGATCTTCCTGATCGGGTTAATGGTCCCTAAAGAGTTGGATGCATAGCCAACTGCAAGGAATTTTGGCTTTCGAGCGAGGGCTTTTTCAAGCTCATCCAGATTTAAGGTTCCATCTTCCACGTCGAAGCCGACCCAGTTGACTTCGGCACCACGATCTTCAGCGGCGAGCAACCAGGGGGTCACGTTTGCATCGTGGTCGAGACGGGTGACAACGATCTCGTCGCCAGGATCCCACATCCGAGAAATGGAGCGGCTGATGTGTAAAGTCAACGTGGTCATATTATTGCCAAAGACAATTTCTTCGGGGCTGGCGGCATTGTAGAAATCTGCCATCGCCTGATGGGCTTCATCCAAAATAATATCGGATGCCGCGCTGGTGGCAAAGGCACCATGATGATTGGCGTTGCAGTCAACGAGGTAATTTATCATCCGATCAAGGCTTTGCTGACAAATTTGCGTGCCGCCGGGACCATCAAAAAAGAGAGCGGGGCGAGCAAGAGCGGGGAACTGAGCGCGAATTTTGGAAATATCAAGTGCCATTTTTTCTCCTAAAACTTGAAGACGAAGGACTAAATTTGTATACTTAAATTGTAACCGAGAAAAGGAGGTCTATGATGTTTAAGAAGATCCTTTTAGGTGTTGATGGTTCAGAGCATTCGTTTCGCGCGGCAGAAAAAGCGGCGGCTTTGGCAGCTTGTATGGAGGCAGAATTGCGAATTGTCGTTGCTCACCCTACTGTCCCCGCATATTTGGGTGAGCCTAATTTTCAAGAAGCGATCGTGGCACGTTTGCAAGAATCGAAAAAGATTATGGAAGATGCGCTAAAAGTTGTTGGCGAGATCCCGGGTGAAATTCATAGCGAAATTCTCGAAGGCTCTGCCGCAGAAGTCGTTTTGAATGTTGCCAATGTTCGCCATAGCGACCTGATCGTGCTGGGGTCACGCGGGCATGGCCAATTGCGCGGCTTACTTTTGGGCAGCCAGTCGCAAAAGGTTTTGCAACACGCGCCTTGCCCGGTGCTGATTGTAAGATAAAGCATTCACCACAAAGGCACAGAGCTCACAAAGAATTCCTTTGTGCCAACAGAGAAAAACTCAGTGCTCTTTGTGTCTCTGTGGTGAAAAATCAGAGCACTGTTTCAGCTTTTGCAAAATCTTCAGGGGTGTTTAGATTCCAGAAAGTCAGCCCATCGGGGTTGAAAAGAGCAGTTTCTGCGGGTGAAAGCGCGTGAATTTTAACTTTGTCAAACCACGAAATAACCTTCCATTTATCAGCGTCCAGAGCAGCTTCAATGGGATGGATACAAACATCTCGGCGATAAAGAGCGTGGAGCGGCTCGAAACCATATTCCGTTTGTGGGATGATAAGATCGGCACCAGACTCGGAGATCAGCTTGCTTGCCGTTAAAAAGAATTGCTTGCTGGCAAATGGCATGTCACAAGCCACCACCGCGACGAAGTTTCCCTTAGCAAAAGATAATGCTGTGTAGAGTCCGCCCAATGCCCCACGATCAGGACGAATATCAGGATAGAGCGGTACATCCAAAAAACGATAAGAGTCTGGGGTATTGGTGGTAATAATAGTGTTATCTGCGATAGGGGCGAGGCGATCCAGCACATATTGAACGAGAGGAATGCCTCGAAAAGGCATCAGGGCTTTATCTTGCCCCATGCGGCTCGATTTGCCGCCAGCTTGAATTGCGAGAGTTAACATAGCAGTATTATACTTCTGCTAGATGTGCATTGTACATCGCTATCTGCAAAACCACTCTGCAACGCACTTCAAAAGTGCAATGCAGGGCTACCTAATGAAAATATGAATCTATCCCAAAAACTCGACTCTCTCACCGCCCCCGGCGCACTCTACAAAAAAGAGGCTGATAATGCCTTACGCTGTTTTGCCTGTGGGCATCGCTGCTTGATCCGTGAGGGAAAGCGGGGAATCTGCAAAGTTCGTTTTAACGAGAAAGGCAAGTTGCGCGTACCCTGGGGATACGTAGCGGCCTTGCAAGCTGACCCGATCGAGAAGAAGCCTTTTTATCATTTCCTGTCTGGCGAAAATGCCCTCTCTTTTGGCATGTTGGGCTGCGACCTGCATTGCGATTATTGTCAAAATTGGTTCACCTCGCAGGCAATGCGAGATCCTGCATCCGATGGGGCGGGGAGAATGGTCCGTGAAGTAAGCGCAGAGCAACTGATTGCCTTGGCAGAGCAGACTGATTCAAAAATTATTGCATCCACTTATAATGAGCCGCTTATCACTAGCGAATGGGCTGTCGAGATTTTCAAAAAAGCAAAAAAAGCGGGGCTAAAAACAGCCATGATCTCAAACGGGCATGCTACGCCAGAAACCCTTGATTATTTAGCCCCATATTTGGATGGCTATAAGATCGACTTGAAATCCATGCAGGAGAGAAATTATCGCCAATTGGGTGGCGTTTTGCAGAATGTGCTCGATAGCATTATCCACGCGCACAAATTGGGATTATGGGTGGAAGTGGTTACGCTTGTCGTGCCCGATTTCAATGATTCAAACGCAGAATTATGGGAGGCTGCTCGATTTTTAGCTGAAATTTCTCCCAATATCCCTTGGCACGTGACCGCCTATCATCGCGATTATAAAAGACAAAGCGGAGATAACACTTCTGCCGAGACTCTCCTCCGCGCCGCAGATATAGGGCGAGAAGCCGGGTTGAATTACGTATACGCAGGGAATGCACACGGGCTGGCGAAAGAATATGAATCGACGTATTGTCCAGGCTGCAATAAAGCGCTCATCGCTCGGCGCGGATTTATTATCCGTGATTATAACTTAACCGAAAATGGAAACTGTCCCCATTGCGGGGCGGCGGTCGCGGGCGTGTGGACGAATGAGCCGGGCAATGTCAAATTGAATAGCTTTGGGATGCCCAGAGTAGTTTAAAGAAAAAATCAGTCGAGCAGTTTGACTGATTTTTATATTGGTTTTCATATCTCTTCTAGTGAAACATGAAAAAAAATCGCGTTGCTTACAATCTTGCCAAGCGAATGTATTATTCTAAATGTCCCACAACCTGAGTTAAAACGATCTTTTCATGCTCCTTCAATTGCAATAACTCGCGTAATTTATCTCTATCTACCAACGATAAGGCAACCGTTCCCAAGTTTGCAGCCGTACAATATAGATAAATATTCTGGCTGATGTATCCGGTATCAACCCACGCGCTAAATCGTTTTGCATCTTTACTTCTTAAAAATGGACTGGTCATTCTCGACAGGTCAGCAACAAAAACGATCCCCATTGGCGCTGATTTCATCATCTTTTGCGTACCAGTATATTCTCGAATATCATCAGCGATAATTTCTACAAGTTCATGATTTTCTTCGTTATATAAAAACGCTCCTTTTTCCAGCAGCACATAAACCCTAATTTCTTGTGCGTTACATGCTGAAGGAGCGGTTCTTTTGCATTTTACATTCCCATATTTTTCTTTTGTTATCCCGCAGGCTGCCCAAAGAAGATTTGAGATTTCTTGCTTTGAGATAGGCGTATCTTTCCATTTTCTTATTGATCGCCTTTTCTCTAATGCTTTCATCAAGGGGAATTCAAGCTCTTTTTGGGGTTCAGGTAATTTGATAATTCTATCCATATTATTTTTCCGATTTCAGAGCCGCTGGCATAAAATGTCGGTAAACAAATTTAACTATTAGATGATCCCTTGTTCGCGGATTGGTATCCCATTGAGCAAGCGTTCCCAGCCAAACCGAGAAAGGTCGATTGTTTCGTAACGACCCTTTAACAGTAACTCTGCCATCGCCCTGCCACATCCAGGAGCATGCATTAGACCATGACCTGAGAAACCAGACAACATATGGAAGTTTTCCAGCCCGTCAGCGCCCGGGCCGATAATGACATTGCCGTCAAACTCGTTTTGGTCGTAGAGGCCAGAAAGCGTGTTCTTGCATAGGGTTCTTTCAAATTGTGGAAACCGGTGCACCAAGGCGGGCCACACGACATTCTCAAAATAATGGGGATCAATATCGAAATTATAACCACGTGGTTCAGCAAGCGTGGGCACGCCTCCGGAGTAACCATTTCCTTCCGGCCTAAATGCCAAGCCTTGAGTATCTTTAATATAGGGAAGAGGCTCAATCGGGTCTTGGCTTTCAAAATAATGCTCAAAACGACGAAGCGGATCGATTGGAACTTTCACATCAAGCATGGCGCAAATTTCTTTTGCCCAAGCCCCTGCAGCATTGACGAAATGGCTCGCCTTTATCTGTCGACCAGATTTGAGTTTTGCAGCAGTTACGCTATTCCCCTCCCGAACAAGACCGGTGATTTCATCATCCATAAATTCTGTGCCCATCGACTTGGCCTTGTTGCGAAAAGCCATCAAAACGCCGTAAGGATCCAGCCAACCATCATCGGGAGAGTGAACCGCGGCACCAAGGTCTGAGACATTTATGGAGGGGAACTTCTGCTTTAACTCATCTGTTTCAAGCCATATCACATTACACCCCAGCTGTTTTTGGGTATCGAAGTTACGCTTGAGAATGTTAGTCGCAGATGGCGGAACGATAAATAGATAGCCATTTTTCTCTAAACCGATATCAGCTTTCACGCCATCCACAGCCATCGTCTCTGCCAACTCGTCGAAAAACCCAATACTGTATTTTGAAAGCTCAATATTCTCTGGCAAAGAAAAGAGTCGTCGAATGCCACCGGATGCTCGCGGTGTTGAGGCTTGGCTATAGGTAGGGTCGCGCTCGACAACAATGACTTCAACGTTTGGATCAAGGAGCTTCAAGAAATAGGCGACTGCCGCGCCAATCGCTCCGCCGCCGATGACTACAACATCACTTCTCATTTTCTACTGTCCTTGTATCAATTGGCGTGATCCGCGGCTATTTGTCTCTGAGAGAAATCCTTATTAGCAGTTATCTATGCTCTTTTCTTAAACACTCGCTTAAAGGCAAAGTAGAACAGGGCTAAAAGCACTATGAGCAAAGGCAGTCCCTTGAGAATATTGAAAGGAGTCGGTGTGTTGAACGAATAATAGCCAGCAGTCCCAACGCCCAACAATACAAAACTTACCAGGTAAGTGATGAACAGAATGATCTTTCCCCAGATTTTTGGTGTTTTCCCATCTCGCAATTCAAAGATCACTACACAGAGAGGGACGAGAAAGATGAGAAAACTTGGGATCGCGCTCAAGATGCTTTCATCGGGCCCAGCATTGGCAATCATAATGAACACAACGCTCACAGGGTATAGTGCAACGACTATCCAGAGTATCTTTTTCCACATGCGAGTTCTCCTATTGGTATTTTTTTGCAAAATGCAGGCTAACGCGGGATTGGGCTATCCCGCCGATTTACCAAACACAACCCAATTTTACCCTGAAAAAAATGACTAAAAATCGCGCCGCGTTCGCAGAGCCGAGCAGCGTCAAATTGAATAGTTTTGGGATGCCAAGGTGGTATAAAGCAAGAAGCCCATCGAATTTTCGACAGACTTCTTTTTTCTTGATTGAAAACTACGCGTTAATAAACGCATAAATAAAACGATTATGGCAAGCAGTAAGGGAATCACTAAACCGCCGACAAAGGAGAGCACGATTTTTAGCACCTTTCCCCATATCAAATGCGAATGGGGCCGCTCATGGATTATTCTCCGGCGGTGCGATATTCAGTGACAACCAGTAGCCTTCAATTTGTCGAATGACGCCAAGAAATCCTTCAAATGATACTGGCTTGACGAGATAACTATTTGTACCGATATCATAGGAAAGAGCGCGGTCACCGTCCTCCTTTGATGAGGTGAGAACAACAACCGGTAGGCGTTTGAGTATCGGCGCGACTTTGATCTGGCGCAAGACTTCGAAGCCGTCTATGCCGGGCAGTTTTAAATCCAACAAAATCAAATTGGGCAGTGGATAAATATTTCGATCTTCATATTTGTTGCGCCCAAAAACATAATCGAGGGCATCCTTGCCATTGGATGCGACATGGATGGGATTAAGCAATTTCGCTTCGCGAAAGGCATCCAGTGTCAATTCAACGTCCATACGACTATCTTCGACAAGCAAGATTTGAGCAAGTTTTTCCATTATTTACTCCTTTGGCAATTTCACAAAGAATCGACTGCCTTCTTCAACTTTTGATTCTACCCAAACTACCCCCGCCAGCAATTCAACAGATTTTTTCACCGTTGCTAGTCCAATTCCTGTACCTGGATATTCTTCGTCGCGGTGCAGGCGTTGGAAGATAGCGAATATTTTTTCCTGATGTTCGGCAGGAATGCCAATGCCGTTATCGCAGACTTTGATAATCACCTGCTCGCCTTCGATTTGATGGGTTATCTCAACCTGCGGCGGCGTGTCTGTCTTACGATATGTGATCGCGTTTTCCAGCAGGTTGGTAAAAATTTGACTTAGTATTGTTCTATTACCCATTACGATGGGTAAGCCCTCAGGAATCGTAATTGTTCCATGCAATTCATCCAGATAATCTTGCATATCTTTTATAATATCAGCTAATACGCCAGCAAGCGGCACGGGGTTTTGTTGCACGCTAGTCCGCCCGAGGCGGGAATAGCTCAGTAGGTCGTCAATTAATCTTCCCATACGCTTGGAGGCATCCACGATGTTATCAAAATAATGTTGTCCTTCTTCATTAAGGGATAATTTATGACGGACTTTTATAATCTCGGCGAATCCGCTGATCGCGCGCAAAGGAGCGCGTAAGTCGTGCGAAACGGAGTAGGTGAACGATTCCAGTTCCTTGTTGGCGGTCGAAAGTTCACGCGTGCGTTCTTTAACGCGCTGTTCCAATTCGGCAGTTTGACCTTGAATCTGTTCAAGCAGGCGTGCGTTTTGAATGGCAACAACAATCTGGGCCGCGATTGTCTCCAGCACACGCTGATCCAATTCCGTGTAGGCATTGGTTTTTGAAGTCTCGGTGTTGATTACCCCAATGATCTGGTCGCCAATATGCAAAGGGACGCAAAGTTCAGAGCGAATCTCCGAACGCAGTGGCAGGTAACGTTCATCCTCGCGCACATCGCCCAGACGCACACTTTTCCCGGTCTGTGCTACCCAGCCGGTAATCCCTTTACCCACCTGGGTTCTTTGTGAGAGGATATAGGCTTTGTCCATTTCTACAAATTCGAGGTTCCGTCCCTGCTCACTGAGCGCAAAGGGTATCAACTTCTTATCCTGAGCATCCAATAATAATATTGCACCATATTCATAATTTAGATTTTTTTCTAAAATGCGGATCAAAGTTTGCGACAATGTTTCTGTCGTTTGCAATACTTGCAATTGTTGAGCTGTTTCGTGAATGCTGGTGAGTTCTTTCAAACGCTGTTGGGCCTGTTCATAGAGCAGGGCATTTCTCAGGCTGATGGCGATGGTGCTAGTCAAGGTTTCCTGGAATTCGGCCTGGGCTTCGAAATCACGCTCTTCATCAGAAGCCAGCCCAATCACACCGATCACGTCTCCGTCGCTTATCAGGGGGAGGGCGGCAAAGGAGCGCATCCCGGCTTTCTTGCATTCATTCCAGGTACAGCGCAGGTCTGTGAAAATGTTACGTGAATATATGGCTTTTTTCTCGCGCACGGCCAGTCCGCACATACATTCGCCGACGCGATGTTCGGGGATATCCTCCAGCCTGACTTTGGCATTCGAGGGAACAACGCTTTTCAGGATCAGCCGCTCGTCCTCCCTCAGGAAGAAGAAGGCCAAGTCGGAGCGGATGGCTTCTAACATGCCATGCAGTCCAGCAGAGATGACTTCGTCCAACGATAAATTTTTGCTGACCTCGTCCGCCAGAGCATTGAGGGAAGCCAGCTCACTAGCGCGTTTTTGCAAATCATCTTCTACCTGTCTGCTCTCGGTGACATCCCTAACAATTCCCATGATGGAAACAGCTTCACCATCCACATCAAATAAAGGCGCTTGGATGGTATTGAAAAATAATCGATTGCCACCTATCAACAATTCTCTTGTTTCATTAACGACTTCACCTGCAAAGGAACGGTCATCAACATCGTTGATAATTTGTGCTTGCTCAGGCCCAAATATCTCAAGCGGTGTTTTTCCAAGAATTTTCTCTTTCGGGAGACCAAGCAGATATTGCATGGCCGGGTTAACGAAAATATATCTCCTAGCTTTATCTTTAATGAAAATATAATCAACTGCGTTTTCAGTGATGGATCGAAACTTTGCTTCGCTTTCGCGTAATGCAGCTTCGATCTGTTTGTATTCGGTGACGTCCGAGTTAATTGCAGACGCTCCGGTAATGGTGTCTCCAGTATAAATGGGATTTAAAGAAACCCGAAAATAGTGAAGGTGGCCATTAAGGGGATAGGAGAGTTCAAAACTAATAATTTCTCCAGCAAAGACAGATTCATATTTTGGAACCCAGAACTCATACTCTTCAGGCGTCAGGGTTTCAGTTGCATTCATTCCCTTTTTAAGTTCACTCTTGTATAACTCAAGATAAAACTGTGCATAGATCTTATTAAAGGTGATATATTCAAAATTTCTATCAAGTGACCAGATATAATCTTCTCTATTGTCGATCAATGATTTTAAATTTGCTTCAGATTCTCGGGTGAGCTCCTCCGCTTTCTTGCGCTCGGTAACATCAATGGCTATTCCGATTTTTTGTTTGAGCGAACCATCAGGATTGCGTAAGAAAGGGCGTTCGTAACTACGGAGCGTGAACCACTCTCCATTCGAATGTTTCATTCGGTACTCAAATTCAAAAATTTCTTCATCGAGCGCGGCTGCAATTTTAGTTTGGAATTCAAGCACCTTTGGTAGGTCATCGGGATGAATGAGACGGGCAAATAATTCTGCCCCCATAGCTTTAATGGTTTCTGCAGTGTAGCCGAGAAGCTGCTCGATACCGGAATTGGAATACACATTGCTCTGTGTTTCCAGATCGTAAATGTAAATGAGGGCAGGCGTGGTATCAACAAGCGCAGAAATAAATCTGCTTTGTTCGTGCAAAGCGATCTCCACTTTCTTGCGGTCGGTGATGTCTTGGAAGAGGATTAAAAGTCCCTCTTTGGAGGGATAGATTCGATTTTCAAACCAGCGGTCAAAGGGCTCGTAATAATCTTCCAGCTTTATGAAAGATTGGATTTCCAACGCGCGCATATAGGCGTTCGCGAAGGAGGTGCCTTTCGCTTTGGGATATTCGTCCCAATAATTTTTACCGATCAGGTCTGTGGGTTTGCGCCCCAGCATTTCCCCGCCGCGTTCGTTGACGTAAGTGTAATTCATCTGCGCGTCGAATATGACAACACCATCGCTGATGTGTTCGATAGTGTCCATGATTTGCAGGGAAACCGAGGGTCTTGTGGATTTCATCTTAGTGCGTTTTGATTTTGCGCTCATTTGAATGCCTCTAGATGGGCGAGCCAAGACATGATTAGTAATCTAACTAGGCGATAGACGGAATCTAATTTTTCTAACCCGCATTATGAACATTATATATCAAAACCCTCCTCTCACTCCCTCACCACAAAAATCTCTCCCGCACTCGCACCCTGCACATCGGGGAAGAAGCTCTGCCAGGCGTGGGCGGGCAAAACGCGATACTCGCCCGCTTGCAAGGGGATGATGGTATAGCTGAGTACATAGGTTCCGGCGGGGAGATAATCGGCTGACCAGGTGATATTTTCATCGCCAATTTGCGGCTCAGAGAAGAACCACCAGCGCCAGCCATTAGCAAAAGGATTATCGGGGTCATAAACTTCCACGCTATCCGCTTCTTCGCCCAATTCGGATGTATTAAGTTGTTGGTTCAGGATTTCTGCTCCGGCGGGGATGAAGTCTTCAACCTGCACATAATAGCTATCATTGGCAAGGTTTACAGATACTTGTACTTTCACTTTTGCGCCAGCAGATAATTGGGTGGCAGTCAGCGGTACACAATCTTCTTCGCAGTCGGCATTGTAATAGCTGCGGGAAACTTCCATTCCACGATTTAATGCAGGGGCTGTTTCTGCAGCGCGGTCTACGAAGAGAGCCGCACGATAATAGAGTCTGCCAATCCCTTCGCCACGACTGATATTCAGCGCATTAGGCAGAGAAAGCTGTAAAGAATCCAGCAAAGTGGTTGTGGTCACGGGAACCAACGCATTCGCTTGCCCTTCAGAGATCATGGAGCCATTCAAGTGCGAAGAGAAATCGAAAGATGCGTTAAATTCCTGTGCGTTTTTCGCCACTTCGGTCAATGCCAAAAGTGACCAGGCGTTTTCATAAGTCGAACTCCAATAACCATGGATATTTCGATGCGCAGCCAAATACCGAACAGCATCATTCAGGAGCGGATTCGCGCTATCACGTTGCGCGAGGGCGTAAATGACCGTGGCGGTGGTGTAATTTGGGGTGCCGGGATTTCTCCACGAATGGGCATCACTTTCCCAGTGTGCGCCGCTCGCGCTTCGTCGGGCAGAACTTTCGAGATTGGCAAACAAGCTGGATGCACGTTCGTCCCCCACCTGTCGAGATTCAAAGGTTAATGCCAGCAAAGCCTGCGCCCAAGGGCTGATCGTTTCCCTCCATTCATCCAATTGATCGACCGCGATAGCATCTGCGCCGCCGGTCATTTGCAGCACATATTGGATAAAAACAAGCCGATCTTTTTCCCAGGTTGCAGGGTCGGCATTCGAGATGTAAGGTAGCGAAGCAGAGTGCAAATAATCGCGCGCATTCGAGAAAACGCTCTCGTCAATATATACGCCCGCGTCGCGCGCCTGCCACAGCCCAAAGAGAATATAAGCCGAAATATAAGGGTCGCTCTCGATGCCCCCGCCCCCAATACTGGGTTTGCCGTATACGCCGCTGCCACCGAGCACATGCTCGCTTTTTGCGTACCAATCCCAGCCATAATTATTATTTTGGTTGACGAGCAACTGCGCCACGCCTTTTTCCAGCGTTTCTTCAAGGCGTGCCTCCAGTTCCGGCTCGCTCAAACCTGCTGATTGCAAAGCCTTATACGTGGCAATATTCGGCAAAAGGTAAGAGAGGATGGCTTCATTACTGGATGTGGATTTGGATACGGGAATCGCCTTCAGGCTCTGAAGGATCGCGGCTGCCAGCGAGGGGTCAAGCGTGACCTCCAGCTTGCCACCGTTGGGGATAAAGCTGCGCGGCAAGGAAATGGATTCCGTTAAAGTTTTGGCTGTCTCGAGCGTCCCGGCCGTCACGAAAGATTGCGGTGCGGTATAGCGCAAAATGGGCAGTGCACCCCAGCTTGGGCGGGTAATATCCTGATTTTCGCCAAAATTGGCATTGAAAAGCAATTCAGCGGATTCGGCATCTTGCGCTGTGCCCCACCACGAAACTTTAACGCGCCCCTCTGCGGGGATCACGATCTCTTGTTCAATGGCGTTCGGGTCATCTAACAAAAAGCCGATGGCTTGCAAACTCACAGTTCCGCGTTGTTCGACATTGGTGTTATTGTGAACGATAGCGGCCATTTCGAGATGGTCGCCAACGACGAGGAAGCGCGGTGTGACCGGGCGCAGCAAAACATCTTTGGTGCTGACAACTTCCAGTTCTGCGCTACCAACAAGCGATTCCTTTGTAATGCCGCGCAGATCGACATACCAGGTTGTCAGATTATCAGGCAATATAACGCTCACTTGGGCTTGGCCATTCACGTCAGTGACAATATTTCCGTTCCAATACGCAGTATCAGGGAAATTTTCGCGTACAACAGCGATTCCTTCGCCGCCACCGCCGCCCATTCCGCCTGCGCCGCCATCGAGGAAGATTCCGTAAATGCTGTCGCCAGCCATAGAGAGAGTCGTTCGTACGCCAAGACGAGCTTTGTCGTAAAAGGCTTCTTCGATCGGTTCAGAATTTGGGTCTGCCAAAGCGAGGGCTGCAAGGTCTACAACGGCCAGAGAGAATTCTCCCTGCACGGGGTTTCCCGCAGAATCGCTGACCTGGATGCCAAAATTCACTTCTCCGCCCGGTTCAGAACGAATCGGAGTAGAGGTAAGAGTCACATTTAAAATTTGTGCGGCGGCAGAAACTGGCAATTCTGCATAACCCACGCGGAAATCGCGTCCGCTGAGGAGTGTGACAGAAAAGTAGACATTCGGAGCATCTGCTTCTGTTAGCGGCAGGCTATAGGTTGAGCCGCCCGCTTCTATACTAATAATCTCAGATTTGTGGATGGTGCCACGTTCAACGGTAACAAGTGCCTGGGTAGGTGCATCAAGGGGATTGGGGATAAATATCTCAGCGATATCGCCGGGAATATATGAATCTTTATCTGCGGCTAACTGGATATGGTTATGAGGGAGACGAGGCCAGATCGCTCTTTCTGCGCCACGCACCCAGAGCATGATCTGTGTGGAGGTATTCTCTCCGCTGACTTCGAGGATATAGGTGCCGGGGGATGGGGGCGTAAAAGAAAGCCGTGCCCCGCCATCGTTGCCGGTGGCAAAATCCACATCGCTGACGGGGGTATAAACAGGGGTAAATGTTGGGGATTCGTAAGAATGAACGGGCTCCTGCCTTTCCCACGTGACCTGTTTGAAATCGGCGTGCAAGCCCTGGGCTGAGAGCGGCGCGGAATCCCAATCTACGGTCAGGATGTCAAATCCCATTTCGCTTTCTTCGCGTCCCACCCAGGTGTCGGATCTTAATCCGATATAAAAATCTTCGGGGTGAACGAGGGCTGTGCTGCGTGTGCTGATCTGTTGATTGCTTTCGTCTTGCGCGGTGATCTCGAGGGTTAGCTCGCGCGTGCCATCGGCGATATCGAGATCGTTGAAATCGAGTGTAAGAATACCCTCAGCATTTGTTTTTCCTTCACCTTCGTTGAGAAAACTGCCATAGTAGCGGTAGTCGTTTCTGTAGTTCAGCCAATCGAGATTAAGATTGCCAACTCTGTAGCCGGGGAGATAAAAATAGCTATTATCTTCGTAAATTGTCCAGTGTACGGGGAGGTCACTGGCGGGAGCGTCAAAATAATATTGAGCGGAAATTTCTGCGTTGAGTGATTCGCCATTTTTAATTGCTGAGGGGGTCATCTCCATGCTGAGATTGATTTCTGGCTTTCTATAGTCTGCGACTTCAAAATTAGCAGAAAATTGAAGCTCTTTGTTGAAGAAAGAGAAATAGCCGGAGGGCGAATCTTCGGGGATGACAAAGGAGCCTTGCGCTGCGCCGTACTCAGAGAGAGCGGGGTTAAGGGTGTGGATATTATCGCCCCAGCTATTGGAGACGGTTAATGGCAGGGATGTGAGCGCAGGCGCGCCATAACGTCCATCGAAGGCTTCGCGCACGATCGCCCGAAAATAAACAGTCTGCCCAGGTCTGTAAATGGGGCGATCTGTGTAGAGATAGACTTCGGTGTGTGGCGGGCGGCGATCCATAGAAAGACCAAAGTGCCAGGGGGTAATATCCTCGCCCCAAACAGAAGAGCCAAAGCCGAAATTCTCTTCGCCAATTTGCCCCAAAACGACATAGTAGTTTTGATAGAAATCCTCTTGTGTGGGAATTTCCCCATACCAGATACCTTGTGCATCGGTAGTTCCACTGGCAAGGAGCGTGCCGCTTTCGTCATATACAGAGACTGTTTGTCCTGCGATAGGGGCATTTGTTTCGAGATCGGTTGCCCAAATGAGCGCATCTGTGGTGCCAAATTTGAAAAGCGTATTGATATTGCTGGCAACGATATAATTTGGCGATGAACCGCCTTCTGCGCCCCCTTTCCAAACGCGGAGAGAATAAATTCCCGGGGTGAGTGCATCAGTGTTAGGTGCTAAGTCTAACGAAAAACTCTGACTTTTGTTCTTCTCAATATCCAAATCCTGCCGCCAAAAAGATTCATTCTCTGCCTGATAAACTTGGCGTTCATCATAACCATCCGGCCCAAAAAGACGGAAGAAATCAGCAAGAGCGACCTCGCCGAGAGTCAGATCAACTCTGGGGATATTGGTCGATTGGATGTAGAAAAGAGGCTCTGTTGCTGAAGAAAAGTAAAAAGGAGAGCCAATATAGGGTAAAGAAATTTTTGGCTCTGGCGCAGGTGTTGAAAAACTATAACTAAAAGATTCTCCCAGTTCTTGCTCCCAACGATCTTTAAGGGCAGAAGAAACCGTAACAGTGTAGTTTGTTTCAAAATCAAAATTTCCGCGAAAATTGATCGAATTATCAAAAGAACCTGCACCAAAACCAGATACTTCAGGAGAGATCGTTATAAAGTCTTCAACATCATCTCTTGTAACATCGGTTGTAAAATAGATATGCCCCGAAAAATACTCATTTGTTACACCGCCTTCTTCCGGGTCTGTAGAAAGGACTGCAAAATTCGGCGAGGAGATCATCTCTACATCCCAGCCACTTTCCAGCGCTGTTCCGCCTTGTGCTAAAGCGGCTCCGTTCAATGCAAAGCGATAATTGCTATTACGCGCCAACAAATTATCGGCAATAAAAGTCACCGAGCGAAGGTCTTCTGCCCATTCAAAAGTACCGGATACCCCTCCTTCATCGCCAAGTAAAGAGAAATTAGATTCCACGCTCGCTGCATCCATGGGCTGGTTAAAAGTCAGCGTCATTTCCAAATCAAGCGGCAGGGGGATTTCGGTTGATGGGCTAATTTTCAGCAAACGTGGTAGCGCGGTAGCGAAAGACCAACTCCCCACATCTGCCAAAACTGTCCCCGCAACGCTCCGCAAACCGGGGTTCAAAACCGCCTTATAGGCTTGCCCCCCCGCTAAAGCAGGCTCAGGATAAAAAATGTAGGTACTCGTATTGACCCATTCCCCGCGTCCTTGCGCAGCGGGTTCCAACGTAAATGCAACGGGTAATGTCGCGGCATCTGCGCCGAGGGGTACAATGGGTTGATTAAAAGTGACGACCACGGCAGAATCGACGCTTAGATCTGAACTCCCGTTTGCAGGCAAAAACTGAACGGGGTGGATGGCATCTGCCGCATTAAAAAGAGAGTGAACAGGTTCGGGTAGAGCAACGCCTTTTGCTGATTTTGCCCCCGTCTCAAACTCGATATTTAGGCTTGCCCCCGCCTCCAGAGGATCACTGGGCGTAAAAGTGAGTGTTGCATCATCCACCCAAAGAAATTGCCCCGCAATAGCAGGAGTGGGATTCCAGGCTGCCTCTACTGAAGCTCGCTCCATCGGCTGATTAAAATAAAAAGTGAGCGGCTCCTGGAGACCAATACTGCTGCCTTCCATGGGCAGGGTTTCGACAAGCTTTGGCGGTAAATTCTGGTCAGGAATTGCCGTCGGCGTTGCCGCAGATTCTTGCGTTTCTGGTTGAGATGGCGAAACGATACTCGGCATTGAACAAGCCGAAAAAATCAGAGAAAGAATGATAAAAATGAAAAGAGCTTTGGGGGATGTTTTAGGCATGAGAACCTCACAAAGGGGGATGTGTAAAGGGCCATGCTCATTATACTCTGTTGTTTCTAACAATCTTTATGATAGGACTTTCGCTCAGGTAGGCGTGCGTCGTACCAGCATCGACAAAAAGATCTTAATCGACAAGCTTTTTGCCTGTCGAAGGGCAGATTCTCATCGTTTTCGTGCGACGCACCCTCTTTTCTCGCTCAAAAGCGAAAGTCCTAATGTAGATACTTGGGCACATCGTAAAATAATTTCCTTGCGTTTTTTGCGTTGAACCTTGCGAAGGTTCCTTTGAGAAAAGGTTTCCTATAGAAGAGAAGTTATGTGAGCAAATCAATCCAGCGTTTAGCAATCTTCGCAGGGTTTTTGTAAAAAACTTAATTTACGTTGTATTGAGTTTATCTCATGCGACTGCTCTAGAATTTATGCTTTATCTTTTTCAACAACAGTGTTATTCTCTCCCGATAAACAAAGGAGATGCAAGTGGAAATTCCAGAGCTTTCTATACAAGTACTTTTTCTATTGTTTTTAACAGCTATCGTCGCCAGTTTTTTAGATACCCTGGCTGGTGGCGGGGGCTTGCTCACTGTTCCCGCATTGATCTTGAGCGGTATTCCCCCTTTGGCTGTGCTTGGCACAAATAAATTCCAGAGCAGCATGGGGTCAGGGACAGCGACCTTGATGATGTTCATAAACAAAAAAGTCACTTGGAAAGAAGTAAGAGGTTTGATGCTTTTTGCCTTCATGGGGTCAGCGATGGGTGCTTCTGCCGTGCAGCTTATTGACCCTGAAATGCTCTCTTTTGTTATCCCCGTGGTGCTCTTATTTATTGCCATTTATTTTCTAATTTCGCCGAAACCCAAAGAAGGCGATGGTGAGCCTAAACTGTCCTACCAGAAATACAGGAATTTTGTTGTTCCGCTCATTGGGAGTTATGATGGATTCTTCGGTCCAGGCACAGGCTCATTTTTTGCTTTATCAGGAGTTTCTCTTCGAGGGCGCGGGTTGATCTCAGCAACGATTGTTGCCAAAACGATGAATTTTGCTACGAACTTTGCTGCTTTGCTTGTATTTCTAACAACAGGGAGAATTGTCTGGATCGCTGGTATTTTTATGATCGTTGGGCAAGGAATTGGCGCATGGCTGGGTTCAAAATTCCTTTTCAGGATCAACCCTTCCTACCTTAGGGTTCTGATCGTCCTGATGTGTGGAGCGATGCTGATCAGATATAGTATCTCAATGGGTTGGCTAAAATTTAGCTAATTGAAGATAAATAGATTTATAAAAGTCCCTGCTCTTTTATTGGCGCAGGGACTTTTTATTTCTCAAAAGAAGAGAGAATAACAGATTAATAAGTGGCGCACGTGACATCTGCGGGGTGTTTTTGTGACAAAAAGAACTAACAGTTGTGATAAAAGGAACTAATAAGCAGTGGCTGTCTTTACTATGATTGGGTAAGCAAAGTCGTGTCAATGTACCGGCATTATAAAGGAGTTCAAGATGACTCAATCTATCCCCAGCGAAGATTTAGCTATTGATCGTAAATCACGTGCGTTGACAGTTTGTGACGGCATTCGACTCCGCCCACCTGATGAACGAATTGGCGACTTTGATGATGTCGTTATCCCCTTTTCAGAAGAGTGCGCGAAGATGGCAGCTTCTCGGTGCATACATTGCCCAGACCCTGCCGGTTGCGTGGTTGCCTGCCCTTGTCACAATGATATTCCATCAGCCATGTGGATGATTGAGGAAGGCAAATTTTTGAAAGCAGCTGAACTTTATCGACAAACCAGTTCTCTTCCTGAAGTTTGCAGTCGCGTTTGCCCGCATGAGCAATTATGCCAAGGGTCTTGTGTACTTGCCAAAGATGAGGGGGCGCCTGTGCTAACGGATATGCTCGAAGCCTATGTTATGGATTATGAGCGCGAAGAAAAAGGCTATTGCATTCCGACCCCCAAGTCAAATGGAAAGAAAGTGGCAATTATTGGCGCGGGTCCTTCTGGGTACGGTTGCGCAGAACAACTTCTTCAAAAAGGGTATCAAATTACCATTTTTGAAGCCAAGCCCGCAGCGGGCGGTTTGCTCACTTATGGAATTCCCAATTTTAAACTTCCTAAAGATGTGGTCTTCCAATCTGTAAAAGATCTTGAAGAGGCAGGCGTAAAATTTGTATATGATATTTTTATAGGAAAAGATAAAACCATTAATGATCTATTCAACGAAGGTTTTGAAGCCATTTTCATTGGTGTAGGTACTCAAGTCGATGCCCCGCTCAAAGCCGAAGGCGTTGATCTGCCAGGGGTACATTTGGCGACTGAATTTCTTATCCGCACAAATGTTAATTCAGCGTATCTTCCTGGGGGCTTGGAACCGCTGACGGATCTAGGAAAAAAGGTGGTCGTTATCGGTGGTGGAGATACGGCATCAGATGCTTTGCGCTCATCCCTGCGGCTTGGTGCTGAAGAAGTGACTTGCCTTTATCGACGTACCTTAAGAGAAGTGCCGGGTGGTGCCAAAGATCGAGAAATGACCAGTGAAGAAGGTGCGAATTTTCAATTCCTCACCCAGCCTATCAAATTTATCCCCGGTGATGATGGTAGATTGGCAGGAGTTGAATGTTTGCGCATGGAGTTGGGCGCGCCCGATGATTCTGGTCGCCGACGCCCGATCAAGGTTGTTGGTTCTAACTTTATTGTTGAAGCGGATACAGCTGTGCTGGCGTTAGGATATTGGCCCGATGAAACCATCAGCAAATCCACACCCAATTTGGAAACTCATGACTGGGGTTTGATCACAGCAGATTATAAAACAGGCGCCACCTCTCTTCCTGGCGTATACGCAGGTGGTGATGCTGCTACAGGTCCTGATTTGGTGGTTACTGCAATGATGGCCGGTCGCAAAGCCGCGGTTTCTATTGATGAGTATATTCAAAATAAATAGAACTCAATATAGAAAACCTTAAAACACAACTCCCCGCTCTTTCAAAAAGAACGGGGAGTTTTCATTTGTGCTATTCGTGAAATTCGCACAACTCGTGATTATCGCCAATCTTGTTCTGCATCAGGCTTATTATCCAAGATCACTTCAATGGCTTCCATAACGTCTGGTGTGAGCTTCTCTACATAATCAATTGCCTTCATATTTTCAACAACTTGTTCGGCACGAGATGCACCCGTGATAGTAGTACTTACGTTGGGATTCTTTAAAGTCCATGCAAGAGCAAGCTGTGCCATTGTGCAGCCAAGTTCGTCCGCAATATTCATCAATTTGCCCACTTTGGCGATATTCGCTAGAGCGGTTTCATCGGTAAAGCGTCTTCGGAGCCACTCGTACCCCTTAAGGGTAGCGCGCGTGCCTTTTGGCATTCCGGCGTTATATTTGCCGGTCAGCAAACCACTTGCCAAAGGCGACCAGATCGTTGTCCCCAAGCCGAGATGGTCATATAGCGGAGCATATTTGGCTTCGAAGCGGTCACGGTGAAACATGTGGTACTGGGGCTGTTCCATCGTAGGCGGTATCAAGCCCAATTCGCGGGCGATGCCGTGCGCTTCCATAATCTGCGTGGCGCTCCATTCGCTCGTTCCCCAATAAAAGGCTTTGCCTTGGTCGATCACATGATTGAATGCGCGCACTGTCTCTTCGATGGGTGTGTGCAGATCAGGGCGATGAGCAAAAACTAGATCAACATAATCCATTTGCAGGCGTTTGAGCGCGGTATCGACTCCTTCGACGATATGTTTGCGTGAAAGCCCCTTGTCGTTCACGCCATCGCCGCCCCAAAAAATCTTGGTCGAGAAAACCAGGTCTGAACGTTTCCAGCCGGCTTTTTTGACAACCTTGCCCATCATCGTTTCCGCTTTTCCGCCTGCGTAAACTTCAGCGTTATCGAAGAAATTTACGCCCGCATCGATCGCGGCTTGCATCATTGCTTGTGCTGCTCTTTCGCCAATTTGATCACCAAATGTGACCCACGCGCCAAAAGATAGCGCCGAAACTTTTAATCCTGAGCGTCCTAAATTTCTGTATTCCATATTTTCTCCTTATAAAATTGCTTGAATAATTATCAACTATTTCGCTCTACCAAGAAAAGACACGATATAAATATAAAACATCTTGATTAGAATCGGAAGAGCACATCCAGCGAAAAAGGATGTGCTCTTCTTTAGGGATTTCTTGTTTACGAGTTATTTCTACGCAGAAAATCGAGGTTCTTGAGAGTAAGACTTATATAGGAAGAACCTGATTATGACAAATAATTGGTCAACAAACCACCGATTGCACCAGCAGCAATGGAATAGGAAAAGTCAGCAATCATTAAGGGCGTGGTCCAGCCCAAGAATATTGCATGGCTTATAACAGCAAATGACCCAAAGGTAATGATGCCCATGATAACGCCATTCAACACAAACTGCCCCATACTCTTGGATGCAGAGGGGAGAAATTTGGCAAATCCAAAGGTGGCAATAAGGTTACCAAGAGCAAGGAATCCCATCAACGGAGCTGGTGCACCATCGGCATAGCGAGCTATTTGAGCAAGATTGACCGCATAGAATCCACTCAAAATGATATTGTGCCAAATAAAAGACCAAATGAAAAGAACAACAAATACTACTAACCAATTTTTTATAAGCTTCGACATACTATCTCCTTTTTGTCTAAAGTGGGTTTTTCCGTATTACTTCCTAACGACATACTACATTTTTTTGAATTTATAAAGATTTGGCTCATGTGTAGAAGTTCTGCAAAGCGCCTATATTTCAGCGAAAATTTGTGAATACCGCACTCGGCTTACAGATGAGCCAAATCTGACTATGCCTTTTGCTTTGCTTCCTGATAGCCATCAATGGCAAGCACTGTATTCGCCACAAAGACAGCCCCAAACATAAGCGGGTACAAATTCGGGGCAGCGGCGCGTAATTGCAATTCCACGTAGGTCAGTATCAGGGCTGCCAGTGTAAGCCCAAGACCAGTCAACTTTCGTTCACCGACATACAGGGTTCCCAGCCCCATAAAGAAAAAATTTAACACAGCGGCAATCCAGGGATTCTTTTTCATCATTTTGCTCCTTTATAAAAAATCTAATCTTACATTGATATTGCTTCGTACACTCTTATGCCGGTAATCATCGGGCTGGTTTTAGCAATCTCCTCTGCCTCATCAAGGCTTTCGGCATTGATGATCGTATAGCCAGCAATTGAATCTGACCCCAGCGGCAGCTCTTTTGTCCCGTCGCGAGTGATCTCTCTTCCAGGACCCAGGGGGTTACCGCCATCAACGGTCTTATCTGCAATCGACTTGAACCATTTTTCCCAGGCTGCCATGATCTCGGGGGTGAGTGGTTCAAATCCAATGGGTAATAATACAAATTTTTTCATTTTTTCTCCTTATGATCGTTTTCTGCGCTCAAATATTGAGCATAGTTTTCTAAGGTTTCCCCGTCGCTGCCCCAATAGGCATGAAACTGCATAAGCCAATCTTGAACACCACGAAAGGATTCTCGTTTGAGTGAGAGATAATTCGTTCGCCCGATTTTCCTCCTTATGATCATGTCTGCATTTTCAAGAATTTTTATGTGCTTATGAATTGCCGGCAGGGATAGCTCGCGCATGGCAGCTAATTGACTGATAGAGCAAGGTTGTAAACTTAGAACATAAAGAATCTCTCGCCTGTGCTTATTGGCAAGTGCTTCAAAACCATGATCTAAATTTTTTGGGGTGAGGGTTTCTGTCATAAAGGTTAACCTATGGGTTAACTATAGCAGCCTTCTTGAGCTTTTGTCAAGCACAGAGGAAAAGAAAAACGCACATCTTTTTAAAAGATGCGCGTTTTTGCAATGAAATTTTACAGACTACAAAAGCCTTTAAGGCTTTTGTAGTCTACGTTTAAATATTAACGACCTGACCGTTCAAATGGGATTGTTTTTCCTCGCACAAAAACAAAACTGCTTCATTAAAGCTAGATGGGAAAGTCATCTCCGTCTGTTTCATCTCGGCAATACCCGTACCAATGGCGTGAACTCGAACGTGATGCCCATCGAGATCGCTTGCTGCCTGTTGCGTGAAACCGATTAACCCCATCATACTCGAAACATAAGCTGTACCGCCAAGCTTCTCCGCCCGACCAGCGAGGGGTACGAGATTCACGATCACGCCCCCGCCATTTTCTTTCATCATTCGCCCTACAGATTGGGTCATCAGGAAAGCGGCAGATAAATTGACCATGATAGTGCGTTGCCAATCCCACTCATCAATATCTAGCACAAGTTTCTTCGGCTCAACAGCAGAGTGATTGATAAGAATATCTACTTTACCAAAATCATCTTCAACCTTCAGCACCAACCCCTGCACGGGGACTTTTTTTGCAATATCCTGCACATAGGCTTTGGCTTCGCCACCCGCTGCTTCAATTTCCTTCGCAAGCGATTTGATATTCATAGGGGAAATATCATTTAACGCGAGGCGCGCACCTTGAGCGGCAAAGGCTTTGGCAAGCTCACGCCCATATCCGCGTCCTGCGCCGGTGATGAGGACTACTTTATTTTTGAAATTCATTTTTTCTTCCTAGTTTTGTAACCTTGAAAATGTGACTTGCATTTTAAGTCAGACGTTCAGCCCCCCTGCCCCTCGCTTCGCTGGGGCGTCCCCCCAAATGCTTCGCATTTAGGGGGACGGAGAAAAAGGAGCTTTCCACTATTCTGTTTTCAAATCTCGCGTTTCTGCTCTTTGATCCGCGCAAGTCGGGATACCATCTTGATTTGTTTTGGCATTCAGATTCATACCCAAATAAGGGGAAGGGTCGAGGGTGTTTTCGATATCCAATTCGTTGCGGAAGGTTCCGCTACCATCATCCAGCACAATTGAAAAATGGAGGTGAATACCGGTCGGGTTAAAGGGATCGCCTGAGTAATTGCCCTGATAACCAAGCAATGTCCCGGCTGGGACGAATATTTCTTCCATCCCGCGAGGGAATTCATCTACGATATAGTCGTTACCATCTGAATCAGCCATATGTGTGTAATAGAGCCAGATCTGCCGTCCAGGTTGGAGCGGGTCGCTCGGGACGCGGACGATAACGGTAGATGTCCAATCGGGCATTCTGCTGAGATAACCATCGTAAGCCGAAATCACGGGCGTTTCGCCCAGACCTTCTCCGTCGAAAATATCCAGCCCCTGATGTCGATGGCCGGGGCGGAAGGAATCATCCCATAAATATCCGATAATGCCGTTGGTAGGGAGGATAAAGGGAGCATCACCACAGCGCTCTCCTTGTAAAATGGTGAATTCGGTATGAGATTCGGGGTTGCGAAACCACTGCATGATCTTGACTGAGCGCGCGCCTGATGTGCGCATATTGCGATAGACGAGATAGCCGCCAACAATGCTAAGTACAAAAAGGGTAGAGAGAATAAATCGTTTAGACATGGCAGCGATTATACCTTTCTTTGTTTTATGGCTAAAGCAGTATAATAATGAAGGCTAATATTCAGGAGGCATTATGTTTACTCATCAAAAGAAAATTTTACTCTTATTCGCTCTTTTATTTTTCACTGTGTCTGTTGCATGTTCTACTTCATCGATCCCCTTTATTGGCGGAGAGCCTGAAGCGGAAGCAGCTCCTACTGTAAATCCTGCTGACCTTGAAATTATGATCGCGGAAGCTGCCGCAACAAAGGTTGCTCAAACTTTAGAGGCGATTCCTACGAATACAGCTACGTCCATCCCGACAGAAACACCTGTCCCTTCACCGACTCCGATTCCGCCTACAAGTACGCCCACTGAAGTGGATTACCCTAATACGGGGAGTACTTTTGAAGAAAACGATGATGGTGTAATGGTTTATACAGACTTTGTGGGAGCATATACTGTCAACCTCCCCGCTAAATGGTTAGCGATGCGCCCAGGAGAAGAGGAATATACCGAAGCGCTCACATTACTCGAAGCCTCCGTCCCAGAGATCGAAGCCTCTTTGCAGGCTATAGAAAGTTTTGATCCCGATACCTTCCGGCTCGTTGCTCTGGATACGCGAGAAGGGCATTATAACGGTGGTTTTGTGAGCAATATCAATTTAGTACTCAGCGAAGAAACAGATGCTTCTTTGGAAGAGTTTTTTGCGGCCAGTGTTTTGGGGCTTCCCGAATCTCTGCCCGGTGTGCTGATCATCTCATCTGACATCACAGCAACATCTTCAGGGGTACCCGTCGCATTTATTGCCTCAGAAAGAGATATAGTTACGGATACAGGGCAAGACGTCAGACTCTATCAAAAGCAGGCTCTTTTTATGGTTAAGAATCGCTCTCTGATAGTCAGTTTTACAAGCACGGTGGATTTCAAAGACCAGATTTTAGAAGATTTCGATATGATGGTTGATGGTTTTGAAAGGCTGAATTGATTTCTCTCTTTTGCCCCCCTGCCCTTCGGGCATCCCCCAAATTCCAAAAGCGTGGAATTTAGGGGGAGTATAATTTTCAACTATGAACACTCTTTACCTTGTCGCCACGCCAATTGGCAATCTCGAAGACCTTTCTCGGCGAGCAGAGCGGATATTGCGCGAATCCACACTGATCGCCGCCGAAGATACGCGCGTGACGGGGAAATTGCTTGCCCATTTCAAGATCTCTACGCCCCAAACAAGTTATTACGAACATAATAAAGCGAGCAAACTGGATCGGATTCTCGCCGCGCTGGAAAGAGGCGATGTCGCCCTTGTTTCTGACGCGGGAACGCCCGGAATCAATGATCCCGGCTATGAACTGGTATCTGCCGCCCTCGCTGCCGGATATGAAGTTAGCCCCATCCCGGGCGCATCTGCGCCGATAGCGGCGTTGGTCGCTTCGGGCTTGCCAACCGATTCTTTTCTTTATTTTGGCTATTTACCACGCAAGGGAAAAGAACGGCGCGAGAAATTGCAGGAGGTGGCGAATCAACCTTATACCTTAATCTTTCTTGAATCCCCGCATCGGGTTTTGAAAGCTTTGGACGATATTGAGAAAGTCTTGGGCAATCGAAAGATCGCTGTAGCGCGAGAATTGACCAAGATGTATGAGGAGTTCTTTCGTGGCGATGTAGCTGAGGCACGGGATCATTTTGATGCCCATGCACCACGCGGGGAATTCACTTTGGTGGTAGCAGGTAAAAAACAGGATAATGCCAAATGGACGGAGGCAAGCCTAAATTCCACGATAGAGACGGGGATCGCCGCAGGCGAATCTCCATCCGCATTGGCAAAGCGTTTGGCAAAGGAATCCGGTTGGGCAAGAAGAGATGTATATAATCTAATTTCTCTGATAAAATAAGCCCGCTAATTATTCATTTCTAAGGAGAAAAAATGTCCGAAAAAGAAAATACGACTTTCCACAACGAAGATGCCGTTTTCCGCATCGCGATGTGGTCGAATATCGTTTCCTGGATTGCTCTGGCTTTGTCTTTATTGACTTTCACCAGCACGATGTATTCGATCATTTCCAATTGGGCGATGGTTTCCCAATCTTTACCCCCAGGTGGTCTTGAAAAAATTGCCGCATTTGCTGGCGTTTTCTCTGACCCTATTTTGGGCGGCGTCTTTGTTTTCCTTGTCTTGAGAGGTCTTTCACAGGGTCTTTACCTTCTGATGGATTTCTATATGGACGAAGAAGATGACGATGATGATGAGGAAGATAACGCCTAAGCTATCTTTGTTTTCATAGAAAAAGCTGCCTGAGATTTTCTTGAGCAGCTTTTTTTGTTTAAAATTAGGATTTTCGCTTTCCACGCTCTAGCTGGATTTGCAATCCAGCGCTTTTCTCATAAAGACGGGGATTGCAAATCCCCTTTGAGCATTTTTCAACATTTAGAGCGAAAGTCCTGAAAAATTGAGTTCGTAATTTGTCTACATGCCCTGCTCTTGCAAATACGCCAACAAAACACGATTGAATTCATCAGGTCTTTCTACCGAGGTTGCATGGCGCGAATCTTCGATGACGGCTAAGCGCGCGTTGGGAATTTTATCGGTATAGGTTTGTTTTTCTGATACCGGTGTGTAGTCTTCATCGGCGGCGATCACCAAAACGGGACAAGTGATCTCGCCCAAACGATCTTCTACTGACCAGCCTATCCCTGATTGGAAAGATGCCATATAAGAAGGTTTATGATTTTTTGCCCAGCTTTTTATAAAATCATTCAGTAACTCTTTTTGCTCGGGTTTTATGAAAAGTTTTGCGCCAAGTACTTCACCTATTTTTCGCATACTGAAAAGCCGAAAAATGATCGCACGCTGAATATAGCCTTTCCAATCTTCCAGCGTTTTCAGGCGCATATCTACCCATGAGTTGACGATGGTGAGCGAATGTGTTCTTTCAGGGTAATCCAGCCCAAACTGCAAGGCGATCCAGCCGCCCATCGAAAGCCCAACGATATGCGCTTTTTCAACATTCAATTCATCTAGCAGAGCAGCCAGGTCTTGCGCAAAGAGTGGCACACTATAAGGTCCTTTTGGCTTTTCACTTTGGCCGTGCCCGCGCACATCATAAGTGATCGTCTGAAAGTGTTCAGCGAAAAATGCAGTCTGAAATTTCCAATCCTGGCTAGCGGAACCCAGACCATGAATAAAAACCAGTGCATCACCTTCGCCGTAGACTTCGCAATAACTTTGAATATTATTTGTCTGAATAAAAGGCATTTTCTACTCCGGTCATTTTTTGAAGACGCGTGAAGTATTCTTCAGCTTCTTTTCTCTCGGCATATTGACCAAACTGATAAGGGCGCTTCTTTCCCACATCGAGGGCAATATCATAAGTATCAGGTCCGCTATCCCATACAGAGGTTTTCACCCACAGTGAGCGGATCGCGGAAAAAGGATAATTCTCTTCACGGTTTTGGATAAAAACATTCTTGTAACGATAAACCAAGACCCTTTTCTCAGCATCAAAAATATAATGTTCTTTTCTCCCCAAAAAGGTTGCCGCAATGAAAAAAAAGCTCACGCTCAAAGCACCCAGTGAAAGAAGAAAGAAGAAGAAAAATATCAAGCCATATTCTCCATTCCAGGAGGGTTTGATCAAAAGCTCATAAGGCGCAAGCAGCGGAAAAAGCCCAACGATAAAAAACAAGATCCGCTCAAAGGTTGAAAGGTGGGTTTTAAATACCAACTTTCTTGCGCTCTCTGCCATCTACTTCTCTCCTTGCCACTCCGCGATCATTCGCTCAAAAAACTCATCCAGATAATGCAAACGTTCATCGGCAATAGCACGCGCGCTTTGGGTGTGCATCCGTTCAGCCAATTTTCTCAATTTAAAAAGATGTTCGTGATAGGCGCTATGGCTTTCGCCTTCGCTCTCTTTGCCTGTCTCAAAGAATTCTTCTGAAGGCTTTTCGTAAAAAGGCGTCCCTGCAATTGCGGCATAAGCCAAGACACGCGCTGCACCGACTGCACCGAGCGCGTCCAACTTATCGGCATCAAAGATGATCTTTGCCTCCAGCGTTTCGGGTTTTTCAGCAGGATTGCGGAATCTGTGCGCCAAAATACAGTGTTGGACAGCCCTAATTCTTTCCGGCTCCCAGCCTTTTTCGGCAAGAACCGCCGCAGCGAACCTGGCCGAGGCTTGGTGATGCTCCAATCGGCCGGATGCCGAACCCGGGTCGCTTCCTTGCGAATCGTGCAAAAGGGCAGCTGCCTGGACAATTTCCATATCCGCGCCCTCGGCTTTGGCAAGACGCACGGCCATATTATAAACACGGATAATATGATCAAAATCGTGAACAGCGTCGGTATCTTCATACCAGCTTCGGGCTTCTTCTATTGTTAATTTCATATTGTAGGTTTAGGTTAGCGAGTGCCTTGTTAGGTGGTACTTGATAAGAACGCAAGTGCTGCAACTGCAAGTAAGCCCAACCAGCCCGGGTGCTTGCCCTTTGTAGCTATGAGAACTAAAAGCGATCCTCCAAGAAATGCAAATATCGTGGCGTTTAATGCGGCCGTATGGACTGAGACACTGTCTTGTGCCAGCGTAAAGAGTATTCCTGCAAAAGCCCAGCCGAATACGCTAGCCAAGTGCCAAGTAGCCCAAAGGATTCTGACGTTCCGTGCCCGAAGCGGAGGTGCAGGCTTGGTCGGGATTATTCTCGAGGCTCTAAGTTGTTTGAAGATGAGTATTTCTCCGAGTGCAGAGTGTACTATTCCTACAATCACAGCAATAATGGCAGCTGCGACCAAATAAATTTTCATGCAATCTCCTTAGTGCGTCACCTATCTAGGTGATAGGCACAAAAAAACATTCTGTTTTCTGGAATCAATTACTGGAAATATCCCAAAGATAAGCGTAATCGTTCTTAAACACGCGGCCGAGGAAAGTGCCCTTTGCCTACGGCAGCTAGAGCACTTATACAAGAGGTCTAGCAAGAGAATTCTAAGAAATTCATTATTATGTTCATCATGGGCTCAACACTTGCTTGGCGTGGCTACCCAGCGCACTAACGAACTCATCTGCTGTGGAATGTTTAAATGGACGACCAAGAGCTGTTAGACCTGTTTTATCAGCGCGCCATTTGCCATCACCGAAGATGGTGACAAAGTGGCGGGATCGATTGGGGCCGACAGTATCATCAAACCAGTGGATGATAAGCCCATCTAGCGGTGCTGCGTGGATGATATCTTTGGGGCGATTCGAAAAACCTGAGCGTGTGCCCAAGATGATCTGCTTCTCGGTGAGTGCGTAAAATGTCGTTGAGTAAAATGGTGATATTTGCAGTTCCTGATCGAGGCCCAGCGAGCTGACTAATTCTGTGCGACGTATATCGCCCGGGTTACGAGAACCTGTGCCAGAATAATCTACTGTCCAAAGACCCGAAGAAACCATACTGACTAAATTCTCATCGGGAAATTCCACTGCGAGCCATTTTTCTACATGCTGTTTTTTAAATGCCATCTTTACTCCTTGTTACACCAATAAAATACTGACAAGAATAATTACTGAAAATATCCTAACGCCAAGCGTAGCCGTTCTTCTACTTCTTGGGGCGCATCTTTGGGGATCGCTTGAATCGCGGTTTGAGCTTCAATGACGCTGTAGCCGAGGGCTGTGAGTGCGGCTAAAACTTCTCCATCAGTATCGGTCATCGCGGCAACTTGCTCAAGGGCATCCATCGGTTTGAGTTTGCCTTGCAGCGAGAGAATGATGCCTTGGGCGGTCTTTTTCCCTACGCCGGGGACGCGGTTAAGGAGCTCAAACTCTTCGTTGAAAACCGCTCGTTTAACGGTATCCAGTGAAAGCGAGGAGAGAATCGCCAATGCCAATTTGGGGCCGACTCTGTTTACGCTGAGAAGAAGCACATAGAGGTCACGATCTGCCTGAGTTTCAAATCCATATAAAGACATGGCATCTTCGCGGACAACAAAATGCGTGTAAAAAAAGGTACTCTCGCCCACATTCATCTGCTGAAAAAGTGTGGCCGGAACATGGACGCGCAACCCTACACCACCGACTTCGACGATCAGAGCATCTTCTTCTTTTTGGCTGATTTCACCGCGTAAGGTTGCAATCATAGAATTTCTCCAGTTAGATCAAAAGGGCTGTGCTGATGCCAACAGCTAACATCATTAGGATGGCAAATAATAAGGGTTTGCGCAGGGCTTTGCCACCTATCATAAGGGCGATGCCGCCTTTGACAGCGGTATTCGACATTGTCGCAAGGATGATAGCGAGGGCGGCTTTTGGCATGGCAATCACGCCGGTTTTGCTCAGCTCCGCCATCGAAAGGGTAATGGCATCAACATCGGCAATACCAGAAATAATGCTCGAAATATACAACCCTGTGTCGCCAAGATACATTTGGGCAGCTCTTGATACGAGCAAGACAAGACCGTATAGAAGGCCAAATTTGATGGCTGAGCCTAGATCAAAGGGGTTTGAGAAATCAATATCTCCTTTTTCTGCAGTGCGTTGGGAGAAATAGAGATAAAGACAATAAAATAAACCAACTAGCCCCGATGCTGTGATGGGAATCCAGACCAGCTCTAGTAAGGGTTGATAGACAACGCCAACTTCGACGAGGACGCGGGCGAACATGACTGTCCAGGCGACGGTGATCGCTAAAGCAAAAGGTTTGGAAAGATCAGGTTCACGATTGCTGCGTTCTGAAAAGCTGAGCGTAACGGCGGTGCTGGAAACCAGACCACCAAGAAAGCCCGTGATTCCAATCCCCTGCTCGGGGCCAATAACCTTGATCGCAACATATCCTAAAAAACTGATCCCCGAGATAAAAACAACCATCAACCAAATCTTGAAAGGATTGAGGACATCAAAGGGAGGCGGAAGAAAAGATTGATTAGGGAGAATTGGCAAAACAATCGCTGAAATTACAGCAAGTTGCAACGCAGCAGAAATATCTTCTCTCGTCAGCGAACGCGCAAAACGATCTGTTTCCAGCTTAACGGAAAGCATGACTGTGGTTGCGATACCAATCGCAAGAGCGAGGGTGAGATAGCCCCAATACGCTAAAGAGCCTGTGGTAATCGCGATCACTATTGCAACCTCGGTCGTTAAACCAACCTGTCCCTTGCGAGCATCAACCAGATAAGCCGCTGTGATAAAAGCACCAAAAATGAGAATGATGCCAACAAAAGCCAGCGCAGAATTGAGTTCGTCGGCAGCCATTGCGGCTAATGCCCCTGCAAGACCAAATAAAGCAAAGGTGCGCTCGCCTGCGATAATGTCACGATCTGGGTCGCCGTGCGCAAATTCACGTTGAAGACCGATCAAAAATCCAATTGCCAGAGCCACCCCAAATCGTAGAAAAAGGTCTGTATTTTCCATCATTTGATTTATCCTGCGTAATTAGAAAGAGACCTTATATGATCGCTTGGTTCCTTTTTGTGCCCCGCCCCTCTGGCTCCCCCCGCGCGCAGGGCACTCTGCGAGTATGCTTCGCGAAGGATAAGTGGGGGCAGTTAATATCTAATATCGATTCGTATGAATATGTGTTATTGCCACCGCAAGGGCATCTGCTGCATCGTCGGGGCGAGGGATTTTCTCAAGATTAAGCATCATCCGCACCATTTCTTGCACCTGACGTTTTCCTGCCGAGCCATAACCTGATACGGCTAATTTGATTTCGTTGGGGGTATATTCGGCAGGCTCCATCCCCGTTTGGGCAAGGGCGAGCATAACAACGCCGCGTGCCTGTCCAACAGCAATTGCATTGGTGACATTCCGTGAAAAAAACAACTTCTCCACCGCACAGCGTTCTGGGCGATGGAGATGCAGGAGTTCGTTAAGTTGCTCGTAAATAGAAACGAGACGTTCGTGAGCTGGTGTTTTTGCGGGAGTAGAGATTACGCCATAAGCAATGGCTTCGAGGCTGGTATCACGATGTTGACGAACAAAACCATAGCCAGTGGTCGCCGTACCGGGGTCGATCCCTAAAACCAGGCTCATTACTCTGTTGCAAGGGCTTCCATTGCCTCGTCGGAGATACTCATATTGTGATACACATTTTGAACATCGTCCAATTCTTCGAGGTGTTCAACCACTTTGAGCACTTGAAGGGTATCAGAGACCTCGAGTGCCATTTCTTGTTTGGGTTCCATGCGCAAACCGGCATCTTCAATGTCAACATTGGCGGCACGTAATGCATCACTAATATCTTTGTAAGTGCTTACAGGACCTACGATCTCGATCATGCCATCGTCTTCAGTCACATCGTCTGCACCAGCTTCAATCGCTAACTCAAAGGCAGAATCAAAATCCATTTTTTCTGCAGAGAAAGTGAAAAAAGTAATTCGGTCAAATTGCCACATCACCGAGCCATTTTCACCAAGACTGCCGCCATATTTATCCAAACCATGTCGGACTTCAGCAACTGTGCGGTTCTTATTCTCGGTCATACATTCCAGGATTACGGCTACGCCATTGGGCGCATAGCCTTCATAGGTGACTTCCTCGTATACAACGCCGTCTTTATCTTCGCCAGTACCTTTCTTGATCGAGCGTTCGATATTATCTTTGGGCATATTGCCAGCGCGGGCTTTTTCTATCGCCAAGCGCAAGCGGAAGTTGGTATCAGGGTCCCCACCGCCTTCACGAGCTGCGAGCGTCACTTCTCGGCTCAGACGGGTAAATGCTGCGCCACGTTTTGCGTCAGCAAGACCTTTTTTTCGTTTAATCGTTGACCACTTGGAATGACCAGACATGGGTATTTCTCCTTCTTTACACCTTAATCTCAAAGGATTGGGGGAATTTATATTGGGGTCTTTCTATTATAACGGGATTTGGGAGATTAGGTGATTAGGAATTAGGAAGTTTTATCTTCTCATGAAGCCGCTCTGAAGCCCAATAGCCCAATCCATTCGTTTGTTTTTTCTTGCTTGTATTGCAGCTTTTTCATGCTCATATGCTAGAGCAATTAACTCAACGCGCCAATTTTCGGTGTCTTTTTCAAGTATGGCATAACGAGCATGTGCTGAGCCTGTCTCTACGACATGGTACTCTGGCTCAACGTCATCATATGCTGGTAGCCCAACACTGCCTGGGTTCACGACCATCTGATTCTCTGACACATGAACCACTCTGGGAATATGGGTATGCCCGCATAAAATTATTGGGGCTTTTTCATCTTTGAGCCGCTCTTTAATTGTGTCTGGGGATGCTAATTTTGTATGCCCGCTTTCTACTCTTTCCAGCAGGTATAGGCTGTCATTTTTTGGCGTTCCATGAAAGAGCACGATCTCTTTTCCAATTTCTGCGCGCTCAGGTAAGCCCTCTAGCCATTCTATGTCTGCTGGATTTAATAGCCTACTTGCATATTTATCTGATGCCCCCTGTGTATCAATTTCTTGAGTGAGAATCTGGCGCTCATGATTCCCGCGAATCTGTATCCAGTCTTGCAGCCTAAGATAATCCAAAGTTTCTTTAGGCCATAAGGGTCCTGAGATATGATCGCCCAAATTTAGAACCAGATCAACATTTCTTTGGACTATATCCGCGACCACTTTTTTCAAAGCAACCAGATTTCCATGGATGTCAGATAATACCGCGATCTTTCTCATTTCATTATTTGTCCTATCCAAGCAACTAAACCACCTTCCTCCCCTTTTGCGGCGCGGGTGCTTTGCCCATTGCGGCATCCAGCGCCTGTTGGATGGAGCGCACTTCGATAATTTGAATATCTTTTGTCCACGGCTCAGATTTGCGCAGGCGCTTTGGCACGATTGCCACCTTGAACCCAAGTTTTGCCGCTTCGCGCAAACGCAAAGGCATCTGCGATGGCATTCTTAATTCTCCAGCCAAGCCCAATTCCCCGATCAAAACGGCATCGGCGCGAACGGGTTTGTCTCGCATCGAAGAAGCGATAGCCGCAGCAATTGCCAAGTCAGCGGCAGGCTCATCTATTTTCAAGCCACTAACGACGTTCACAAAAATATCCTGTTCGGATAGATTCACACGTGCTCGGCGCGTCAACACCGCTGCGATTAATAACAACCGATTGAAGTTGACACCGTTCGGCGTGCGACGCGCGTTTCCGAAATTGGTCGGGCTCGTTAGGCCTTGGATCTCGATCAAAAGTGGACGTGTACCCTCCATCGTCACCGCGACGGATGATCCCGGTGCATTGACCATTCTCTCTGCCAAAAACGCTTCCGAGGGGTTGCTGACTTCGACCAGTCCGCGTTCATGCATTTCAAAAACGCCCACTTCTGCTGTTGCACCAAAACGATTTTTAACCGAGCGCAAAAGTCGATAGGCCTGATAACGATCTCCTTCGAGATGTAAAACTGTATCCACAATATGTTCCAAAACGCGCGGTCCCGCGATTGTTCCTTCTTTAGTGACATGCCCGATCACAAAAACTGAAATTCCGCTGGTTTTTGCAAGCTCCCGCAATTGCGATGAGCATTCCCGCACTTGTGTTACCGACCCTGCCGAAGAACTTAATTCCGGGATATAGGTCGTCTGGATAGAATCAACGATCAAGAGCGTTGGCTTGATCTCTCGAATATGATCCATGATTACATCGAGATTGGTTTCTGTCACGAGAAAAAGCTCTTCAGGTAGGGAGATAGAACCACTTTTCTCATCAGCGTTGTGCGCCATAATGCGCGTTGCCCGCATCTTGATCTGCCGTTCAGATTCTTCGCCGGAAACGTATAAAACACGCTGTTTACTTGCCATCCCCATTGTCATTTGCAGCAACAACGTCGATTTGCCGATTCCCGGATCCCCGCCAATTAACACGATGGAGCCCGGGACAATTCCGCCACCCAAAACACGGGCGAATTCGCCGATGGGCACATGGATGCGATCTTCCGCGCCCACATCAATATCCGGTAAGCGGCGCGGGGTGGAACGTCCACTTAATCCTCTGACGACACTGCTTGGTTTTGAAATTTCGTCTTCGCGCACGATCTCTTCGATCATGCTTCCGAAGGCTTCGCATTTGGGGCATTTGCCCATATATTTGGGCGAGGTGCCGCCACATTCCTGACAGAGGTAACGGGTGTTTGTTTTTGCCATAGGATTTCCAATGTTGATCTGAGTAGAGACACAATAATGCTCTTAGCGGATAATATTAAAAGTATAACAGAATTTATGTTCTCTTTTTAAACAGTGACAAAATGAGAACTTTGCGGTAATATTAGAACGCTTGTTCTATAAAGCAAAAAAACAGAAAGTTTTAAGAGAAGAAAAATGCCCTCAATAGTGTTAGAGCACTACTGAGGGCCACAAATCAAACCAGGGTCACTGGGCTGACATGCTCATTCATTATACTGTATTTCGTATACCCCTGGCTATTAGTTGTGGGGTATTCTTTTTCCCCACAAAGGGCAATATATGAAGGGAAACTATAAAAATATTTACTTCTATGGGGTATTCGCTTTGCTGATTCTTTCTTGCAGTCTGGTCAATAACATCCCAAGTAATCAAGTAACGAAATCAGCTTCAGAATATTCAGAAGCAAGAGAGTTAACACTTCCACTCGATAAACCAAAACCTGAGCATTGCACTGTAGAAACAAAACATGAACAAGGGAAAGTAAATCTCCGGGTTGGTCCGGGGACGGCTTTTGATGTTCTGGTTGTGCTTCAAGAAGGAGACAGACTCGAAGCCTTAGCTTTTGGGGATTGGTTAAAGGTTAGCGCTACCAATGGGGTAAGCGGATATATAAATTCAAATTATTGTACGATAGGAGAATAAAAAATGAAGAATCTTACTGAATGGATAGGAAAATTATTATTTTGGGCAATGGCAACAGCATTAATTGTTTATGCTGCATCCCGAACACTGGATTTTGTGAACACCACATTATCTGCAGATGATCAAATTATCGGTTATTTAGCGCTATTTGCTACAACAGGTGGTGCTATTGCATGGCTGGCTGTCTTTCTGCATAATTCTAAAGGTCTTGCGCAAAAAGGTATTGCTCTGATCATGATTGTGATTGATGTATTAGGTGAGATTTCGCTTTTTACGATCGACACCTTAATGAGAAGTGGACAGAATGGATTAACTGCAACCCTTACTCCTGAAGAAATACGTGCAACAGTCATGGGCATGTCTCTTCTCATCGGAGTGAATATCATCGCTACCTTTGCCTACCATGTGATGGATACGGATAATATGGCCGCTATGGAGGATCATCTTTCAGATTGGCAAATAGACCTTGCCATACAAAAAGCTAAAAGGGAAAAAGCTACAAGTATCGCGAATGAGATCGCTCAACGAGAAGCTGACTTTTATGCAATAGCGCAAAAAACAAAAGATCGCAGTGATAAATCTCTACCAGACAGAACTATTGCAGATGCCTTTGGTAGCTTATTCAGGAAAAATGATAGACACGAAGAGATGCAGTTGGTAGCAGCAGAGACAGTAGACATGCCAGAGCTAAAGAAAGTGAAAAGAGGAGAACAGAAAAATATTTCTTCACAGAAAACATCTTGATTTAGAAAAACAAGTCATCCAACATAAACTTCGGATGACTTGTTTTATTACCTGATGTTACGCAAAAAAGACGCTTGCGCTTTATATCCGCCTCTCTGTCCTATTGGGCATCTTCGCGAAGCATATCCGAAGGGTGCCCCCAAATTCCAAAAGCATGGAATTTAGGGGAGAGAGATGAAATTATATTTTTCCCTGACAAGATTTTTCTCTCCTGTCCCCTATTTTGCTTGCAAAATGGGGGACGCCCCAGCGAAGCTAGGGGCAGGGGGCTGAATGTCTTGATTGTATAAGGACGTGCGTAACATCAGTTATTACATCAGGGCTTTTCTAAAGCTGAGAAGAATTAGACAAAAGCAAAAAAACCATCTAACAAGAAACTAATATTGCCTCGCTATAATGAATTTCTACCACGGAGGTACTTTTATGGGTTTCCACGGAGCAGGCTGGTTTGCTTATTTAAAACATGACGAAAAACGTGACCAACCAAAGGTCACACGAGAATTGGTCAAACGAGTGGCAGCATTTGCACGACCTTATGGCTTTCAAGTTTTGGGCTTATTACTCACAATTTTATTGATCTCAGGCATAACACTAATCTCCCCATTGCTCTATAGAGATCTGATCGATAACGCAATCCCGAACGGAGATTTAACGCGTCTCAACTGGCTCGCTTTGGGCATGATCGGTGTTCCCATTCTAAATGGCGTTATCGGCGTTTTGCAACGTCAACTCAACTCCCGCATCGGCGAGGGTGTTATCTACGATCTGCGCCGAAGTCTTTACGCACATTTACAGCGTATGTCGCTACGCTTTTTCACACAAACACGTACGGGCGAATTGATGTCTCGCCTAAATAATGATGTCATCGGCGCGCAGAGAACCATTAGCAACACTTTGGTTTCCATCGTTTCTAATCTTGTCTCTTTTGTCGCTACTTTGGGCATTATGCTCGCCCTCGAGTGGCGTCTAACGCTATTGGGTTTGGCAATCTTGCCTCTATTTATTTTCCCCGCGCGCCGCGTTGGACGTGTTTTGCGTGATCTTCGCCGTCAGTCGATGGAATTCAACGCCGAAATGAACGCCACCATGAACGAAACCCTGAATATCAGCGGTGCAATTTTGGTCAAACTCTTCGGGCGTGAAAAACGTGAGTTGGATCGTTTCAGCAGCGACGGTGCTTCCGTCCGAGATATTGGTATCCGCTCGGCAGTCGTTGGACATTGGTTCTTCATGATGCTCAGCGTTGTCAGCGCGGTCGGCTCGGCAGTCGTTTTCTGGATCGGCGGTCATCTCGTTTTGCGCGGCGAGTTCACCATCGGCACGATCGTCGCTTTCGGCGCTTATCTCACGCAAATGTATGGGCCACTGATGTCCCTGACAAATGCCCAAGTCGAATTTGCCCAAAGCATGGTCAGTTTTGAGCGCGTCTTTGAAGTCCTCGATATCCCCATCGAGATTGCCGAAAAGAAATCCGCACGCACCTTAGAATCAGTCGAGGGTCGCATCGAATTTGAAAATCTTTCCTTTGCTTACGAAGGCCTCGGGAAAGATGAAAAAGTTGGCTTGGATGAAATCGCACGTTTCTCATGGAGGGGCGGCGGGGAAGCTCTGCTAAAACGTGGCAAGCAAAAATCGGATGAAAGCGATTCGCCCGTGGCTTCAACTGGGTCACGTTTCAAATGGGCGCTACAAGACCTGAATTTTAGTATTGACCCCGGTCAACTCGTGGCGCTCGTCGGTCCCAGCGGCGCAGGCAAAACGACCACGACCTACATGATCCCGCGTTTATACGACCCCACTGAAGGTTCTATCCGTTTAGATGGGCACGATATTCGCGACCTGACCCTTAATTCCCTTGCCGAAAATATCGGCATGGTCACACAGGAAACCTATCTCTTCTATGAAACGATCGGCGCAAATTTGCGTTATGCCCGTCCCGACGCAACGGATGAGGAAGTGATCGCCGCCTGCAAAACAGCCAATATCCACGATTTTATTGAAGGCTTAGAAGATGGTTACGATACCGTCGTCGGCGAACGTGGATATCGTCTCAGCGGAGGAGAACGTCAGCGTGTGGCGATAGCTCGTGTTGTCCTAAAAGACCCACGCATTTTGGTTCTAGACGAAGCCACATCTCACCTTGATTCTCTCTCTGAAGAGCTGATCCAGAATGCTTTGCAGGAGGTGATGAAGGGACGCAGCAGTCTGGTCATCGCGCATCGCCTTTCAACAATTCTTGCGGCAGATAAAATTTTAGTAATGAAAGACGGAAAACTGGTTGAGCAAGGCACACACAAGGCATTGCTAAAAAATAGCGGTTTATATAAAGAACTTTACGAAACGCAATTTAAGACGGCGTAGTAAAGCAAAAGAGTAATGTCTTTGCGAGGCAGTTTTATCGCGGAAGCAATCTCCTTCTTTATAGAGGAGATGCCACGTCGCACAAGCACGCTCCTCGCAGAAACATGTCTTAAATGATGGAGAAGAATATGATCACAATCCACCCCTACAAAGAAAAAGATTGGCAAAGTGTCTGCGCCATCCACGATGCCGTCGCCCAGATGAACTAAAAGACTCCTGCGACCCCAAACAGTTGTGCCCACAAGTACACCACCTCCCTTAAATAATTAACATGAAAAAAAACTTTTTTTGATATTTATTGCAGTATCTATCATAATCTATTGTCTTTCTGGTGTTCTTTTTTTGGAAACTACAGCCCATGTATTAATTTCTCGAAGTCAAATAGAGGCAGGAAAGCAATTGCTTGCTATTTGTTTGGCATTACACCCAGACAACAATAGCTGCTTAGCTCAAACTGCACAGCTCATTTTCATGAAGGAAACTTTGAAGAGGCTATAACAATAAAGAGCCAAGTAATAGCAAATGACCCTGAGTACTGGGGATATTATATGGACAGAGGAGATATTTTCAGACTTTCCGCTTATCAAATTGCCAAAGAAGGGAATACTGAACAAGCTTTAGAGTATATGACAAAAGCTCACAAGGATTATAGTGATGCTATTGAACTTTCTCCTAACACTTCAGTATTGTATTCAAAACGAGCGCAAGTATATTTTGATACAGCACATTATGACGATGCACTAAAAGATACTGAACAAGCTTTGCTTATCAACCCGAACCAAGGAGAGGCGTATGTGCTTCGGGCGTTAACTTATTGGATCGGTTTTGAAGACATTCCATCGGCCTGCTATTACCTAAAAATAGGCCAGAATTTATTTACAAAGCAAGGAGATGAAGAAGGATTGGTAATAATAATGTCCTATCATGATTTGGTATCTGCTTGCGGCTTGTCTCCTGCAAATTAGAGCAGGAAATTTAAATATCTGCTCCCAGACCTGACAGGTTTCTAAAACCTGTCAGGTCTCTTTCGTTAAATTCTTACCCTCTCCACTTTAAAAGGCATATTCCTGTCAACTTCCCCATCCATAGCATACGCTACTTTATAACCAGAAAAAACTGCATCTGCAATAATGCCAGGAGCTTCGGCATCTCCGATTACTTTTAGGCTGTTTAGTTTTCTGGATTTTAGTGATGGTTTCAATGCCTGATAGAGTGCATCGTTTGATAAGCTGTCTGTAAGCAAAAGAACAGAATCAATATCTATCGGCGTTTTCTGACCAGAGACAGAACAAAGCAAAGATGCTTGCTTTGGCTGGATATCTGTCAGTATCTTTTGCGTAAATATCTTAATATCAGCTTTTAGCATCTTTTGATGAATCCTCCCCTGCTCAAGCGTATATTGAGACCAATAAGCTACCTGTGGTGCTGGCGTTGCGATAGAAACCTCGCAACCCTGTTGGTGGAGTAATTCTGCGAGTACGCTGCCCATATAGTAATGGTCATCATCGTAGATCAAAACGTGCCCTGTGGGCATTTTTCCACCCATAAGATCGTCTGGGGTGAAAACATTGGGGAGAGAATAACCTGAAATTGGGTAATATTGATGCCGGCCAAGCCCATCTTTTCGCCAACTTGCTCCGGTTGCGATAATCACATCTTTGATGCCTGTTTCCAGAATATCATCAACGGACATTGGGCTGCTCGGATAGAGCGAGACATTTTTCATTTTCTCGATCTGTGTTAAACGCCAATCTGCCACGCGCCGCCATTCGATCAGACCGGGCAAAGCAGATTCACAGATCACGCGACCACCGAACTCACGTTCTTTCTCAAGCAGAAGTACATCGTAGCCTCTCACGCCCAAAACACGTGCGGCTTCGAGGCCGGCAGGGCCGCCTCCCACGACGAGGATTTCTTTATCCTGTTTTTTGATGTGGATTCGCTCGGGGTGCCATCCCCTCCGCCACTCCTCCCCCATGGTTGGATTTTGTGTACAGCGAATGGGCACGCTCAAATTATCCGCGCTCACGCAAATATTGCAACCGATGCACTCACGAATATCTTCAATACGATCCTCTTTGATCTTCTGCGGCAAAAATGGATCGGCTATGGAAGGACGTGCCGCGCCCACAAAATCAACGATGCCGCGTTCGACGACGGAGAGCATGGCATCGGGTGTGGTATAACGGCCCACGCCGACGACGGGCTTGGTGGTGAGTTTTTTGACGAAGTTGATATATTTTTCCTGATAGCCTTCTTTTTTGAAACGGGCAGTAGCCGAATCATTTTCCCAACCACTGATATTCACATCCCAAATATCTGGGAGTTCTGCCAGATGTGCAATAATATCGTGCCCCTCTCCTGATGAAGAAATGCCTTCATCTTCAAGCAATTCATCAACGGCTAAACGGACAGCTACGGCACAAGTATCTCCTACCGCATCTTTGGTGTCTTCAATTAGCTCTCTCAGAAGACGTGCTCGATTTTCTAAACTTCCCCCATATTCGTCCATGCGGTCGTTATAGCGTTTCAGCAAAAAGTGCATCGGTAAAGCTAAATTATGGCCTGCATAGCAGTAGATAATGTCGAAACCTGCTTTTTTAGCACGAATGGCAGCAGCTCTATGCCACCGACGTAGATTACGGATATCTTCTTTGTCCATACGCCGAGTTTGTCTAGGATGAAAACCGTTTACGCCCACAGAGCGTGGCCCAAACCCTGTGGAGCGTGAATATAAATTTGATGCATTATGCCCACTATATACCAATTGAATACCTGCCAAAGCACCATGCTCATGGACAGAATAAGCCATTAAAGCTAATGCGGGAATATCTTTATAACTCCAAAGCCGCCCTTCAATACTTGATGAGAGATCGGAGCTATGGTGGATCTCGACTTCTTCGGTGCAGACAACGCCCCAGCCCCCTTCGGCTTTGATTCCACGCATTTTTGCCAAAGCTCTGGGCATTCGGTAGCCCATGCCGTTGCAATGCGGTACTTGATAGAAACGATTCGGCGCAGTTACGGGGCCGATCTTCAGCGGTTGAAAGAGAATGTCAAATTTATTTTCCATACCCAGATTTTATCAAGTCTTTTCACAGTACAAATCAGAGAACAGAAAAACACCTAGGTCACTACAAAATTGAGTAAATGGATGAGGGTATAATCCTCCCCATGCAAAAGAAACTTCTTCGCATCTTCTTATGGATATTTCTTGGTCTCATTGCGCTGGTTGGGCTTTATAATTTGCCACCTATTCATTCGCGGCTCTCATGGCGCGTGGATAATTTGCGAACCCAGGTTAAGTATTATTTCAATCCGCCCGACGAAGCGATCTTTGAGCCATCTACACCTGTGCCGACAAGTGCGGTTTCAGAACCAACTGCTACTCTCACATCAACTCCTGAAGCAGATATTTTATCTACATCTGTACCCACGCTCACGCCGACCATTGTCTCTACGCCTTATCCTGAGATATCTCGTGTACAAAATGTGGTCTATATAGATCAGGAAAATCGCTGGAATTATTGCGGTCCATCCAATTTGACAATGGCTCTCATTTTTTGGGGCTGGAAAGGTAATCGGGATGACATCGCCAAAGTGATCAAACCGGGTGTTATCGATGAGGACTTGGATTTCATCCAACGTGGGAAAACGGACAAAAATGTCATGCCCTACGAGATGGTCGATTTTGTCAATGAGCAAACCGAATTCAGGGCTTTGTCCCGTTATGGCGGAGAGATCGACCTGCTTAAAAAATTCATCGCGGCTGGCTATCCTGTCCTGATAGAAAAAGGTCGCTCCGAAAAAGATTACACTGGCAAAGTTGGCTGGCTCGGACATTATCAATTTGTGACCGGCTACAACGATGTCGGTGAGAATTTCATTGTGCAAGATACTTATAACGATGGGCCAAATCATCCTGTTGAGTATCCCGTTTTTGAAGAGGGGTGGCGTTCTTTCAATAATCTTTTTATTGTCGTTTATCCACCAGAACATGAAGAAAATGTCCTTGAGATACTCGGATTATGGCAAGATGAAAACTGGGTCAGTGAACGCGCGTTGGAAAAAGCGCAAGCCGAAGAAAACGAACTGGAAGGCAACGATCAGTTTTTTGCGATTTTCAATCAGGGCACAAATCTTGTCAATTTACAACGCTATGCAGAAGCCGCCACAGCTTTTGACCGCGCTTTTGCGCTCTATGCCGAACTTGGTCAGGAAGAAACCCAACGCCCTTATCGCATTATGTGGTATCAGACATCTCCGTACTGGGCATATTTTTATTCGGGGCGTTATCAAGATGTGATCAATCTCGCCGATACAACACTTAACGAAACCATCAGCGAGCCAACCCTCGAAGAAAGCCTTTATTGGCGTGCCATGGCAGAATATGCTGTCGGCGATTATGCAACCGCTTTTGCCGATATGCGTGAAGCGGTGCGCTTGAACCCCCATTTTTCGCCTGGTGTATTTTATCTTGAGCAGTGGGGTGTGGAATGACTCTATACTGTGCATGTCACTGCGAGGAAGGCGACAGCCTGACGCGGCAGTCTCTTTCACTGTCGTGGAGATTGCCACACTCTGCTACGCTTCGTTCGCAATGACAAAATTACTCTTATGAAAATACTTCACTTTGCTGATGCACATATCGACATGGCGAACTATGGTCGCCACGACCCTGAAACGGGACTTCCGCTTCGGGTTTTGGATTTCCTAAAATCGCTGGATACCATTGTGGACACAGCTATCGACGAAAAAGTGGATCTCGTTATTTTCGCGGGCGATACATACAAGGATCGTTCACCTGCTCCCACTTATCAACGTGAGTGGGGCAAACGCATCTACCGTTTATCCGAAGCCCAGATCCCAACGCTTCTGCTCGTGGGGAATCACGATCTTTCCCCAGCAACGGGACGTGCCCATGCCCTGCAAGAATTTGGCACATTGCAAGTTCCGCATGTCCATGTGCTTGATAAACCCCAATTTCTCGGCGCAGATGAGCTTGGTCTCCCCGTGCAAGTGATTGCTCTCCCTTGGGTCTCCAAATCGGGGATGATGGCTTTCTCGCAAATGAGCGGAGAAGAGTCTGAAAAGGTCTATGACAGACTTGAAGAATTGCTCGGTGATTTTGTAGAAAGCTGTTTCGAGAAAATTGACGATGAACTCCCCGTTATCCTGACAGCGCACGCCTCTGTGCAAGGCGCAAAATATGGCGCAGAAAGGATGGTCATGCTCGGCAACGACCTTGTTTTATCTGGCTCATTGGTCAAAAATGACAAACTTGATTATGTCGCGCTGGGGCACATCCATAAACCGCAGAACCTAAATGAGAATGCACATCCGCCCGTGATCTATCCTGGTTCGATCGAGCGCGTGGATTTTGGAGAAGCCAAAGATAAAAAATACTTTGTCATCGCTGATGTGAATAAAGGCAAAACAGAAGTGGAATGGCGCGAACTGACGGGCATCCGCCCATTTTTGGATGTTTTTGCAAAACCACCCTCCGAACTAGGACTGACTGAATTTCTTATCTCAAAACTTCCCGCAAAAGAAAAACTAAAAGACGCTATTTTGCGATTAATTATTGAATACCCTCGTGAATGGGATACGTTAATCGACGAGCCGGCTTTACGAAAATACACAGCAGAGGCCTTTGAATTCCATCTCGTCAAACGCCCACAAGTAGAGGCGCGCATCCGTTTGGCTGCTGACCAAACAGTAAGTAGTCTCGCCCCGCTGGAGTTGCTGGAGCAATACTGGAAAACACTCCATGCCGATGAAGGGGAAGCAGAAATTTTACAAAAGATGGCACGAGAAGTTGTAAATAACGAAAAAGGCGAGCTTTAGGCTCGCCTTCTTTTTTAGTTTAGAACTCATAAAATAGCATGTCATTGCGAACCCCGATGCTTTTGGGGGTGAAGCAATCCCCTACCCATTTTTGGAGATTGCCACGTCAGGCTAAAGCCTTCCTCGCAATAACAAAATTATCATTCGCTATTTTTAATGCTCATGCCCTTCATGGTGTACATGCCCATGTGCCAATTCTTCTTCACTTGCTTCACGAATATCAATAACTTTCACAGCAAAAAGTAATTCTTTTCCAGCCAAGGGGTGATTAAAATTTAACAAAGCGATATTATTTTCAATTTCTTCAATGCGCGCGTAGGCTGGTTGGCCTTCTTCATTTTGTACTTGCAACTCTATCCCAACTTCCATAGGGATATTTTCGGGGAATTGATTAGTCGGGATTTCCATGAAGGCTGTTTCGTCTGCTATGCCATAGCCATCTTCGGGCTTAACAGTCACATCTTTGCTTTCGCCGATTTTCATACCCAGCATCTCACGCTCTAATCCGGGGATGATATTCCCTTTTCCCTGTAAAAACTCCAATGGCTCTCGCCCTTCAGACGAATCGATCACCTCACCATCTACGGTCAGGGAATATTCCATTGCTACAATAAGATCATCTTTTACTATTTTTTCTTCTGTCATTTTTGCTCCTTTTAACGGCTAAGTCGCCAAGACAAAAAAACTTGGCGACTCGGTATATGATTTTAGGCTTAGGGGTATAGCTCTCTCAGCTTGCTCTCAACCTCTTCGTAAGCCTGCTTAAGCGGAGGGATGAGGGGCTCTAAACCGGCAAGAGGCTCGGATCCGCCTCGTTTTTCGAGGTTGGCAAGCAAGCCAGAAAGGGGTATGGCGCCGACGGTTGCCGCAGTCGACTTAAAAGTATGCGCAGCACGCACAAATCCCTCTGCATTATCTTTTGTGAGTGCTTCATCCATTGCTGAAAACAACTCACGTGCATTGGAATAAAAACTTCCCAAGATGTCGGCGATAAATTCATCGGCCTCATCTTCCATTACTTCTCGGTAGGCTTCAAGAGCAGAAGGGTCTACTATCATTTTCTTTTCCTTTTAGAGTGAAGAAGACTCAACATGATTCCCGCCTTTTTCTTTGGCCCTATAAAGAGCTTCATCGGCGGTCTGGATAATATCATCCAACAGAGCAACTGCGCCAGTGACTTTAACCTGGGTAGCAACACCTGCACTCGCAGCAAGAGAGAATACGCCTCCCTTAGGAAGGGCAAGTTCTACGAGTTTAATACCTTCGATAATACGCTGCGCGGCATTTTTGGCGTCTTCAGCTGTGGTCCCGGGCAATACGACTAAAAACTCGTCACCTGCCCAGCGGCCAATGCCATCATAAGCTCTACTGCGTTCTTTGATAACTTGAGCGACAAGCTTGAGAGCCTCATCGCCTCTTAGATGTCCGTATTGGTCATTAACTTCTTTAAACTTATCTATATCAAGAAAGATCACAGAAATTGGCTCAGAAACGCGACGTGCGCGTTCTAACTCACCACGCGCAAATTTATAGATCGCACGTCGGTTTAGTAGCCCTGTCAGGCTATCTACCATGGCCAGCTTTTCAAGCTGATTATTGGCCAGTGTTAGGTTATCTTCGAGGGCAAGCAAACGTTCACCAACTGCTACGCGTGCTTCCAACTCAGCTGGGTTAAAAGGTTTTGTCAGGTAATCATCTGCCCCGGCATAAAGCCCTTCTACAATATCCTCATCCTTACTATTTGATGTGACCAAAATTGTGTAGACATAACTGGGCAATGTTGTCGCGCGGATCTTCTTAATGAGCTGAACGCCGTCCATGATCGGCATATTCCAATCTGTGATGACAAAGCGAAGGTGCTCTTCTTGGATTTTTTTCCAGGCAGCTTCTCCGCTTTCTGCAAGAACGATCGTATGCCCCAAACGAGTTAACGTCTTCTCAACCACACGGCGAGCTACATGTTCGTCATCAACAACCAGAATTTTCAGCATAGCGACATTATACTTTAACTTTTCTCTGATTTGACAAAGACCAGCCCATAAGGTTAAATAGAGTTACATTCGAACGGGGAGCCTGTAATGGCTGAGAGGAGCGTAGTCGCTCGACCCGCATAACCTGATCTGGATAATGCCAGCGGAGGGACTTTGCCTACACCAACCAACATCCTTCCCTCTGGCGAGGATGTTTTTTTATGCCCAAACGAGCCCTCATCTTTATTAATGGGGATTTGCCAAACTTGGATGCCACGCGCGGAATAATTCGCCCTGACGATTTCATCATCGCCGCAGATGGCGGGACTCGGCACGCACTTGCTTTGGGCTTGCTCCCCTCTGTTGTCATTGGCGACCTCGATTCGCTTGATCCTGTTAATCGGCGCGTTCTCGAAGAGAATCGTGTCAAAATAATTGAATATCCGCAAGACAAAGATGAGACGGATATCGAATTGGCCTTAGCCTACGCAATAGAAGCGGGTTATAAGAAAATTTGTCTCGTTGCTGCGCTTGGCGGACGGCTTGATCATACACTTGGCAATCTATCTTTACTCAGCGATGTCTCTCTCTCGGGGCTGGATGTGCGCATTGATGACGGGGTGGAAGAAGTGTTTTTCACACGGCATCAAGCCAAAATCCTGGGGCGGATCGGAGATATCGTTTCCCTCATCCCCTGGGGGAATCCAGTTATAGGAATCCACACCGAGGGGCTACGTTGGCAACTATCCGATGAGACTCTTTACCCCCACAAAACGCGCGGAATCAGCAATGAAATGATCGCTGAGGCTGCGGAAATCCAAATTGAGAGCGCTTTGCTGCTCGTTATTCACACCCGACAAGAGGGTGCGTCGCACCAAATTAACGGAAGGTGCCTGTAGATGAGCCAAAAGCCCATTATCGGCAACTTGTTATAAACGATGGTGCGACGCACTCCATTTATCCAAAAGGAATTCCAAATGAAAAAACTTACCCTACTCATTTTTGTCTTTGCCCTCGCCGCCTGCGCCCCACAAGTGCTTGAAGGGCCAGCCACGCTAACCGTGATGACCCATGACTCTTTTGCCATCAGCGAAGAGGTTGTGCAAGCCTTCGAAGCAGAACATTACGCAAAGGTTGTTTTTCTCGCCAGCGGTGATTCTGGCTCAGTACTTAATAAAGCTGTGCTGACAAAAGATGCCCCCCTCGCCGATCTTCTTTTCGGTGTAGATAATACTTTCCTCTCACGCGCCCTCGATGCAGAGATTTTTGAAACCTACGATGCGCCTGCTTTGGCAGAAATTCCCGCTGAGTTTCAACTTGACTCTGAAAACCGAGCTCTGCCCATCGATTTTGGTGATGTCTGCATTAATTACGACAAAGCCTATTTCACAGAAAAAGGTCTGGATGTGCCCGCCAGCCTCGAAGACTTGCTAAAACCAGAATATAGAGCTTTGCTTGTCGTTGAAAACCCCGCTACATCCTCCCCCGGCTTGGCCTTTCTAATGGCCAGCGTGGCTCATTTTGGCGAAGAGGGCTATCTCGATTTTTGGGCAGCTTTACGCGAAAATGATGTTGCCGTAGCAGATGGTTGGGAAACGGCCTATTATACGAATTTCAGCGCATCCTCAGGACAAGGTCCGCAGCCCATGGTCGTTTCTTATGGCTCCAGCCCTGCTGCCGAAGTGATCTTTGCCGAAACAGCGTTGGATGAAGCACCAACTGCTTCTATTCTTGGCCCTGAAACTTGCTATCGACAAATAGAATTTGTCGGTATTCTGTCAGGAACAGAAAACCGCGCCCTCGCCGAATCTTTCGTAGATTTCATGCTTTCAGCAGAATTCCAGGAAGATTTGCCGATGCAGATGTTCGTCTACCCTGTTTTGACTTCTGCCCAACTCCCCAACGAATTCATTACACACGTTGAGATTCCCTCTGAGCCTGCCAGTCTTGACCCAGCTCTTATCGCCGAAATGCGTGAAACGTGGATACAGGCTTGGACGGAGACTGTCTTGAAGTAGTTTTTTCAACGCGAATTATTGCTAATATGCGAATGGCGCGAATAAAAGCCTTTAAAGTTTTAAAACATTCGCGTCGTTCGCGTAAGAATTTTTGAGAACCTTTTGAGATTAAAAAACTGGGCTCCTGCCCTCCTCTTTCTCGGACTCTTTTTCTTCTATCCCCTCGTCAAAATTTTGGCGTTGGGGGTAGATTCTCCTGAGTTCCTTGCGCCAGAAAGCTTAAAAATTGCCGCGGACAGTTTAGGTTTTACGCTTTGGCAAGCCCTGCTTTCTATGTTACTAACGCTCCTAATTGGCTTGCCCGCCGCCTATCTCTTTGCTCGATATGATTTTCGGGGAAAAACCCTTCTGCGCGCTCTCACAGCTGTACCTTTTATGCTCCCAACCGTCGTTGTTGCAGCGGGGTTTAACGCCCTACTCGGCGCACGCGGTTGGTTGAATTTAACGTTAATGAATCTCCTTAATCTGGAGACGCCACCTATCACGGTTCTATACACCCTCGGCGCAATTTTATTGGCACACGTTTTCTACAATACCACTATTGTTATCCGCGTCGTTGGAAATGCTCTCTCGCGCCTCGACCCACGTCTGAATGAAGCCGCTCGCATCTTGGGTGGAAATCGCTGGAAAGCCTTTTGGCAAGTTACTTTTCCGCTTTTGCGTCCTTCCATTTTTGCAGCAGCATTACTTGTTTTTCTCTTCGATTTCACCAGCTTTGGCGTGATCCTACTTCTCGGCGGCCCCAGTTTCGCCACCATTGAAGTGGAAATCTATATACAAACCCTCTCCATGCTCAATCTGCCTGTTGCTGCACTACTTTCAATTATTCAACTACTTTGCACCCTCGCCTTCTCTATTTTATATAGTCGAATGCTTGCAAAAACTGCTGTCCAGACAGCGCAACGCGAAAATCTGAATATTAGAAAGCGGGCAAAAAGCTTCAGAGGGCACATTTTTATTTTGTCTTTGGTGTCTGTTTTGATCGGTCTTTTTGTGTTGCCCATGCTCGCCTTACCCCTGCGCTCAGTCAGCCAATTGGATGCAGATCGTGGCGAACGCAGCACGCTAGAAACAGGTTTCACCACTGATTATTACGAAGAACTCTTCATCAATCGACGTGGCTCCCGTTTTTATGTGCCCCCCATTCAGGCCGCAAAAAACTCCCTCCAATATGCAGGAATCACTGTCGCGCTTTCTCTTCTCTTAGGATTTCCTGTCGCGTCTGCATTATCCAAACCGACACGCCTCGACCGCGCTCTTGACCCGATCCTGATGTTGCCTCTCGGCGCATCTGCAGTGACCCTTGGCTTGGGATTCATCATCGCTTTCAGCCGCCCACCGCTAAATTGGATCGCATCCCCTTTTCTCGTCCCTCTCGCCCATACGATGATCGCCTTGCCCTTCGTCATCCGCTCTTTGCAGCCAGCTTTGGCTTCCATTCCGCAACGATATAGAGAAGCAGCTGCCATGCTCGGCGCATCTCCCTTTAGAGTTTGGATCGAAGTGGATTTCCGGATCATCTTCCGTGCAAGCCTCGCTGCGGCGACATTTGCTTTTACCGTTTCATTGGGCGAATTTGGCGCGACCTCCCTTTTAGCTCGCCCGGCCTACCCGACCATCCCGACAGCGATATACAGATTTCTCTCCCAACCCGGCGGCCTGAATTATGGTCAGGCAATGGCAATGGCAACGATCCTGATGGCGCTAACAACCATAGGCATTTTTGTGATCGAGAAAATGAGATTATCTAATGCAGAATGGTAGTTGTAGATAAGTCATTAAACTGCTATATTCTGTACATTGCCACTCTTTGGGGTGGATATACAGAATGTTTCAGAGATATATAGTTAGCCCGCCCCTTCAAAAAGACGGGAAAATGGAGATGAGCAATGAAAACAGTACAACAAAGCTCTGCATGGTTCTCAAAACAAAATCTTTTGGTAAAAACCGCTATTGGTTGCTCAGGTTTATTTATGATCTGTTGCTTATGTAGTGTTCCAGTTGCAATTTTAATCCCATCAACTCCAACACCTGAAACAAGCACTACACCCGTTGCTCAAATTGAAACATCACCGCCAATTACTCAAACTGAAACACCTATCGAAATTCCCCTTTCAGCTACTAACACACCAGAGCCAACATACGCACCTCCGCCATCAACCGCTACGGCCACAGAAATTATATCTCTTCTAGATGTGTTCAACATTCTTGGAAAGCCAGTCAACGAAGTAGAAGCAATTGTAGGGTCAACAATCCTCGTTACTCCAAATGACGATAATGATGATAATTTATCTGGCGGTGAATATAGAGATTACATAATTGGGGAATACAGTGTTTTTGTGGTTTATGACAAAAACGGCATAGCAAGAGTATTTCAAGTCTTGGATGGTTTATCAGATGAAAATTACTCAATAGATGAATGGAATCTTATACTTCCAAAATTCGGCGTTTTCCTTAGTTCAGCACCTGAGCGAGAAGCCCCAGCAGCAGTTTATTGGGATAACTATGACGGTTATTTTATTGCTGTTGTTGCATCTGGCGCAAGTGGATCACCTGTTTGGACAGTACAAATCGCTGAAGCTGAATATGCTCCGTAAACAACGGCGGGCTAACTCCGCGTGAAGCTGACCCGCCTTCGGCTCTGGGTGGGTAGCGCAATGTTTGCTCTATTTGTTCAGGGTAAAATTGGGTTGCGTTTACAAAATCGGCGGGCAGCTGCGCAATTGATAGAAAAAAGGGACTTCCGCTAGAAGTCTCTTTTCCTTTCAAAAAAGGAATAAAATGAAACTCTCAAGTAAAAAACTAGACATCTATCTCAAAGAACAGGATTTCTCTGGTGTCGTTTCTGTCACCGAAAGCACTGAAATTCTTTTTCAACAGGCATTTGGCTATCGAGATATACCCAACAAAACCCCAAATCAGGTTGATACAAAATTCGGCATAGCATCGGGCACGAAATTATTTACGGCCTTAGGCATTGGTGCACTAATAGGGCAGGGAGAATTTTCTCTAGACACCAAAGTCTCTGAAATTGACGCATCATTTTGCTCGTTCATCGACCCCAATGCAACTATCTTAAATTTGCTAACGCATACCTCCGGCATATTCGACTATTACGACGAAGAGATCATTGAAGATTTTGATAATTTCTACCTTGATATTCCCTGGTACAAGCTGCATACCCCATCAGACTATCTACCCTTATTCACCGATCAAAAAATGAAGTTTGCGCCGAATGCCAGATTCTCTTATTCAAATGGCGGCTTTGTCTTTTTGGGGATATTGATCGAGCTGATCGCTCAAATGCCTTATCGAGATTTCATTTACGACGAAGTTTTGAAGCCTGCCAAGATGTTCAATTCCGGTTTCTTCGCGAGCAACGATCTGCCCGCAAATACGGCAAATGGCTATCAAAAAGATAGCCAAAGAACCAATATTTTCAACCTGCCCATTCGCGGCGCTGGTGATGGCGGCATGTATACAACTGCCCTCGATATGCAAGCTTTTTGGTCAAGTTATATGTCTTTTGATATCCTGAAAAAAGAGCTTACTGAAAAATTTCTTGAAACTCATCATCGTTTTGATGAAGTTGTTGGTTATGGTTGTGGTATCTACAAATATCTGGACAATAGTTGTTATCTGATCATTGGCAGCGATGCTGGCGTCGGCTTTACTTCTCACCACTATCCCGCTTCATCATTAACCATAACCGTATTGGCCAATCGCACAGATGGAGAAATAGGGATTAGACAGAAAATACAGGATCTCTTGAAGAGTTGATAATTTTGATAAACAACATGCTAAGTCTTAGGAATATCCACAAATCATATGAAGGATCGCCCCTGCTAAAAGGCATCTCTCTGGACCTTGACGAAGGTGAGACCATCTGCTTGCTCGGCCCCTCCGGCAGCGGGAAGTCTACCTTGCTGCGGATCATCTCCGGGCTGGAAGAAGCGGAGTCTGGCAATGTGCTCTGGGAAGGGAAAAGCATCGCATCTATCCCCTCGCACGAGCGGAATTTTGGCCTGATCTTTCAGGATTATGCCTTATTCCCGCATTTGAATGTCTTTGATAATATTGCGTTTGGATTAAAGATGAAAAAATTGGGGAAAGAAGAAATTCGTCAAAGAGTCGATGAAGCGTTGAAGCAAGTTGATTTGCAGGAATTTGCCAAACGTAGCGTCACTGATCTTTCGGGGGGTGAGCAGCAGCGCATCGCACTGGCGAGGGCTTTGGCTCCGCGTCCGCGTTTATTGATGTTCGATGAACCGCTTGGCGCGCTGGATCGTCGTTTGCGCGAATATCTATTGATCGAAATAAAAGAAATTCTGGATGAGAGCGGTGTCCCCGCCATCTACGTTACGCACGATCAGGAAGAAGCTTTTACGCTTTCAGACCGAGTGATGCTTTTGCATGAGGGGCTTATTGTCCAGCAAGGTACACCCGATGAGTTATTTGCTCATCCTGCTTCGGCATGGGTGGCAGAATTTTTAGGAATCAGGAAATGAATCTCATCAAAGAACGTTTTACCAAAGGTGAAGAATTAGCAAATGCCATTTCTCACCTTGTTGGTGCTGTTTTGGGGCTTATTGGTCTTATCTTAATGGTGGCTTATTCGCTCAAAAATGGGAACGGGTGGCATTTGGCGGCCTCGATTGTCTACGGCAGCGCTCTCACTGTTTTATATCTTTCTTCCATGTTCAATCATTGGTTACCTGAGGGGAAAGCGAAAGAATTTTTCTTCACCTTTGACCAAATTGCGATTTATATCCTGATCGCAGGAACCTATACCCCGCTTGCCCTGATCGCATTACATGGCACAATTGGTTGGGTTATTTTTGGCGTTGAATGGGGATTTGCATTGATCGGAATTTTAATCAAGATCTTCAAGCCTACAAAATTCAATCAAGGTGTTAGCCTCTTTTTTATTATTGCCTATATCGTGATGGGGAGCATCGTCTTTTTTGCCACCAGGCAAGTGATCAATGCCGTCTCCCTTTCCGGATTTCTGTGGGTGGTTTTAGGCGGAATCTTTTATATCGGCGGCACAGTTTTCTTCAAAATGAAAAACATCAAGTTTATTCACTTAGTCTGGCATCTTTGTGTGCTAGGCGGGAGCGTTTCGCATTTTGTAGGGATTTATTTTTATGTCTTGCCTTTAGAAGTTTAGTAGGTTTTTTTTCAAAAAATCTAAAGAAAAAGGCTTCCCGCAGGAAGCCTCTTTTTTTTAGGCAAGCCCGAAAAGGGCATCGCCATTTTCCCAGATCCACCAACTCCCGAATACACATATGCAGATGATAATGATGAATACGCTAAGATATATCCAAGAACCTCTGTTTTTTAGCGTTGAACTCTGACTTGTCTTTTTTGTTTGTATTGGTTCTTTCTTTTGTTCTTTTTTTGTGAACTCTTTTGTAATTATTGTTTGTTTGTTCTTAGGGACATATTGTAAGTAAGAACCTAATGCAGACGCTAACAACATTATTCCCTCGTCCTCTTTTTCTCCACGACAATCAACATATTGATTAGTAATCAAGCGTAACATTAAGGCGGTCTTTTGATTGCCGGAAACCATCACTGGGAAAATTCGTTTTTGGTACTCTTCGGCAAAACTAATCTCACGCCGTACCCATACAGAAGAATTTGAATTAGGTGAGAGCAAAGCTACAATTGCCCCTGAATTGCGTATGGCTTTTTCAATCTCCACTTCCCAAATTGGCGTACCGGGAATTAATTCTTCATTATCTACCCAAACACCAAAGCCTTTCCCACGCAAAAAGGTAACAATACGACGCATGACTGCATCGTCACGACGACTGTAGCTAACAAAAATATGTTCTTTTTCTTTAATGGACAAGATAGAAACCCTTGGAATTAGCCTGTATGGGTAGTAGCGTAGTTTTAGAGGCTGATGTTGAGAGCCTCCAAAACTAGATCACCGTAAGTATAGGCGATTCCTGTAAAAGCTACACAGCAACAACATAGTACAATGAGAACGATGCCAACGATAAGTGCAGTATTGGGCTTTTTCTTTTCTTCAACAGGGGGAACAAAATTGTCGTTCATAAAAGACTCCTTTATTAGTAAGAGAATGCATCAAGAAATGGGATGGTCATGCCCATCGCGAGCATGATGAGTACAATGCAAATACAGAGAACAGAAGGGATAATTTGCAAATAGCCCATTACAAGGCCTGCTGTAGCCATCCCATCGCCGCTTTCTCTGCCCATGCGTTCTTTAAGTTCTTTCTTTGCCATATGCCCTGTAATGATCGCAACAAGCGAACCAAGCAAGGGGGCAATTGTCCAACCGATGATGCCAGCGATCATGCTGGTTAAGGCCATTGTATTGGTTGGTGCAGAGGGTGGTATTTGTTGTTGATAGGGTTCTTCGTTCATTTCTATTCTCCTTAAACTGCTTGTTCGGCGTTCGCTTTTCGCCATCTCCACCAAATAAAGGTTGTGACGGCTAATACTAAGATAATACCAATAATTATGGGGATAAGTACAGCTAAAATCGATAAAAATGTGGATATAACATCTTCTGCGATGCTAACGGGCGTATTCGCCGCCCCGGCAGTTGTGGCCGTAAGCGCAGGTCGGACGGCAACGGACTTGACCGTATGCACGCTCCCGGCTACAAGCAACCCTGCCACGATAGAGAGAATCGGGCTAATATCTGTCAGCACATCTGCGTTCGCGGCAAAAACAATCGCGCCTGCTGCGGGGCGCACAAAGCTCTGGACAATATCGTTTACATGATTCACGGCGGGGATTTTATCGGCGAAAAATTCTATTGTTCCAAGAACAACGATAGCACCGATCACCCACCAACTTGTGAGCGTGTCCCAAGGGGATTTAAGGTTGATCAGGTCCGTAAATTTAGCGATCAAAGAAACGATCAGCAAGGGAATATAAGCATTTAACCCTGCGCTGGCAGAAAGCCCGAAGGCGGAGAAAACACCAGAGAGAAGTTCCATTTTTTATTCCTTTCGTGGAAATGATGAGTATCCACAAATTCCTATACTGTAGGGGCGACCCTTTGCGCTTTGCAAAAGAGTTGCTTTTTTAGAAAATATGTTGACTACAATAGAATTACTCTTCTTATCAAAACGGGTCGCCCTTACTGGAGGTTTATCCCATAGGGAAGGCTCCCCACGTTCCTGTTAATTGTATACGAAGAAGGTCTATAACAAGTAGCATGATCAGCGCGAGGGTTAATCCTGCCAGAAGGGCAAGCCACATTTCTTTAAGGGAGGTGAAACTGTTTTCCTGGCGCATGATCATCATCCAAACGACGCTGAAGATGAGGGTCAAAAGAGTGATTACGCCAAGCACACTAATAATGGCAACGGGATAAAGCACAAGCAGCGATTCGGAGAGAATCGCTAAAGCGAGAATCAGTAAAATTGCAATGAGCAAGCCTAAATCACGCCATGTCTCGAGGGCGGGGCGGGTATCCAGTTCTTTCCAGGCTGTTTGGCTGAAAGCGGCGTAGAGGATCGAGCCCATGCCCATCCCCATTCCTGTACCAGTGAGTAGACGGAGGGTATTGTTGGGGATATAGATATTGGGGATTTGGGGCAGCGCGCCTTCGTAGGTTTGCTTGATGAGATAGAGATAGGAGTTTGAGCCATCAATTGCCCAAGCGAGGAAAAATGCGATCAGGACAACGATGATTTTCTTGGCTGGCATCCCTCCCCGTTTTGGCTTGCTGAGGGCAAGGATAAGGAGGGTTAGCCCCGCGCTTGTGAATGTGCCTGTATCTCGCGCGCACATGGGGAGTTGGCGGTCGTGGATGTGGAAGGAGCGTTCGCCGATGCGATGGCAAATGGCATAGCCGACGGCATCTGCTTTGCCGAGTAGCCCGGGCGGGGCGATGTAGAGAAAAGCGGCGATAGCGAAGAGGGCTGCGAGGGGGACTATCCAGCGGGTGATTTTTTGCATGGGGAAATTATAGCAGTTTTAGTTGTGGGTTGTGCTGATTTTTGCTCTTTTGCGAAGATTCGCGAGGACGTGTGCCCTGCTAGGATATTAGTGGTAAGAGCTTATTCCCGACAGAGTCTTATTCATAACTAATTGCCCCATAAAGCCTTAAAACTGTAACATCATTTCCTTCCACGCAGTAGATTTTTGCTGTGTCAGGGTGGCTTTCTACAAAAGTAATCTTAGCCTGGCAATCCACCACACCATACTTATGCAAATCTCTAATATATTTTCATTTCCTTTGATCCGCTCTCGCAGCATATGCGTATCCATCAGACGTTATATAGATGAAAAACATGCCATTAGGGCTGACTTTAAATTGTCCTGTTTGGATGAGTGGCAATTGATAGGCATCGCCACCTTCGCATTGAATGGTGAGCAGATTGCCTTTCCTAGTATCTTCTACCGCAACATTGATTATTTTTTTATTATTACAAGAGGCGTTTTCTGAGGGGATGATTTTGGTCGGCATTGGAGTCGGCGATGGCGGATTTGTCGTAAGCGAAACTATAGTTGTGGGGATGGTAGTAGTCGGCGTCACCTTTTTTGTTGGTGTAGATGGTGCGACCGTGTTTGGCAACAGTGTATAAGTAGGTTTTGATGTTAGCGTTGATATTGGCTCCGCTGAAGGGCTAGCATTATTGTCTGGCTGGCGAAATGTCGTTGCCTTACAGGAGTGGCTACTAAGAAGAAATATGCCTATAAGGGTTGCTACTATTTTTCTTTTCATTTTTTGTCTCTCTTGTATACTTATTCGGTACTATTGATAGTTTTTTGCATGTATGATTATAGCAGTTTCGAGTGTGACGATTTTTTCTTTGTAGGCACAAATTTCTTATCTCTTTCTAATATTGCTTTTCTTGACGCTCTAAATGGCGAAAGGTAAAATTCTTGTAAATGAAAACTGTTTTCAATAAGGAATATATATAATGAAAAAAGGATTACCCGCACTTGTTTTGGGCTTGTTTCTGGCATCATGCAGTGCCCCGCCCCCCACGCCTGTGGATGGCGGGAAGTTGAACGTCGTTGCCACAACCAGTATTGTCGCGGATGTGGTTTCACAGGTCGGAGGAGATTTCATCGATGTACAAATCTTGCTCCCTGAAGGGACAGACCCGCATAGCTTTGACCCAACGCCGCAGGATATTGCCAAAGTCGCGGATGCAGATATTGTCTTTGCAAACGGCGCGGGTCTGGAAGATTTTATTGAGCATTTATTAGACAGTGCAGATGCTGAGGAGCGGATTATCGAGGTTTCAGAGGGAATTGAGTTGCTTGAGCATTCCGAAGAAGACGGCGACCACGCCGAGGGTGAAGAACACGAAGAAGATGAAGATCACGCTCACGAGATGGGCGACCCGCATACTTGGACAGACCCGAATAATGTCATCATTTGGGTTAAGAATATAGAAACTGCGCTCGCTGCAGCTGATCCAGCCAATGCTGGAATCTATGCTGAAAACGCTGCAGCTTATACATCTGAATTAAAAGAAGTTGATGCGTGGATCCGTGCAAAGATTGAGCAAATTCCGCCTGAAAAGAGAAAGATCGTCACCGATCATCGTTTGCTCGGGTATTATGTAGACGAATATGGACTGGAGATGGCAGGAGCGATCATCCCCGGATATAGCTCGCTATCGGAGCCTTCGGCGCAAGAGTTGGCAGCGATAGAAGATATTATTGACACGCTTGATGTGCAGGCAATTTTTGTGGGAAAAACTGTTAACCCCAATTTAGCCGAGCGTATCGCCGAGGATACGGGCGTGAGTTTGGTTTATTTTTATACAGGCTCGCTTAGTTCGGCTGATGGTGAAGCAGGAAGCTATTTGGATTATTTGCGATACAATACAAATGCCTTTGTAAATGCGCTGAAATAAAGCCCTTACCACGAAGAACACAAAGAGCCACAAAGGAAAGCTTTTTAGTTCTTCTTTGTGAACCTTCGTGACCTTTGTGGTGAAAAAATGACTATTTTCAAAGAATTCAAAAAAACATCCCGCCATCTAAATCGCCAACAGCGCCATGAGCATACTGAAGGCGCGCCGATTTTACGTACCGAAAAACTCAATATGCGTTACGATAGCGGCTCAGCTCTCGAGGATGTCTCTTTTTCACTGCAAGAAGGCGAGCGCGTCGCCATCGTGGGACCCAACGGCGCGGGGAAAAGCACCCTGCTCAAGATCATCGCTGGTGTGCAAAAGCAAACTTCGGGCGAAATCCAAATTTTCGGTCACGCACCCGCCGGACATATCTGCATCGCCTACGTCCCCCAACGCAGCCAGGTCGATTGGACTTTCCCCGTCACCGTCGCCGATGTCGCCATGATGGGGCGCGTCGGGCATCTTGGTCTCTTCCGCAACCCAAAATCGCACGACTGGGATGTCGTCCATCAATCCCTCGATGTCGTCAAATTGGGGCATCTCGCCAAAAGGCAGATCGACCAGCTTTCGGGCGGACAGCAGCAACGCATGTTCATCGCTCGCGCCCTCGCGCAGGAAGCCGAATTAATGCTGATGGACGAGCCGATGACCGGTCTGGATGTCACATCACAGGATGATATTTTCGGGATTTTGGATGAACTCCGCAAACGGGATGTAACCCTGCTCGTCTCCCTCCACGATCTAAAAATGGCATCCGAACGTTTCGACAAAGTTATGTTGTTAAATAAACATCTTCTCGCTATTGGGCTTGCTGAGGACGCCCTCAGCCCCGAAAATCTCATTGCAGCCTACGGCGGGAGCCTGCAACTGATCCCCGCCAAAGAAGGGACTTTGGCTCTCAGCGACACCTGCTGTGACGGAGATCATGCCCATTGATTTCGTATCACTTTCTCATCCCCTATTCAAAGATTCAAGCCTAATCAGCAGGTAAAATAAGTTATGAAAAACAAACTCCTCTTCCTTATTCTTATCATTGCCTTCTTCATCACCGCCTGCCAAGCTGAAAGCGCACCTGCGCCGATGCCTTTACCTGCCCCCACAGAAGTTCCCTCCCAAGTCCCTACAGAAACCCCAACAGAATTACCCATCCCAACGGCGACCTTTGTGCCGACAGAGACACCCATCGTCATCGCTGCTCCTGTCTCGGATGTTTTTGGCTCCGTCAGCATGGCAGATGCTCCAATGGGATTCTCCCTCGACCCCATCGCCGCGCATATCTTCGAAGCAGAGTTGCAGAAAATGGTCGATGTCGGGCAAATCGAAGGCTATCAAATTGAGAGCTTCGGCATCTATCCACGTGGAGACGGTACCTTCTTCGCCGAAATTTTCTACGCGGTTCAGGCAGACGCGACTTTCTGGGTAGAAGACTTCGGCTCCGCAGGCGACGATGGCTGGGTGCGCGGCAAATGCACACTTTTTGATTTTGTGACGACGGAAGAAGAATTCCAATTGAAGAATAAGAAGGTTTGTAGTTAGAGAAATAAAGCCAAGATCATACGGGGTAAAGATTTAACACGATTTACGTGAATGAGCGAATAGCACGGTTGCTTCAGCTCCGTGCATTTTTCTAACCAGAAAATTCTTCGCAAAAGGTATTTTGGTAGATGATTTTATCCGCACGGAGGTAAACGAACCGTGCTATGGAATCACTCGCCACTTCTCTCCGCACTCTCCATTCCCATGCTAAAATCAAGTCTACCGAAAGTCTAAATAGCCAAAGGACTCTCTATGAACGTACTCCCCACCAACATCTCTCCGAACGACCCTAAATTTAAAGAAAACTCTGCTCATCACCGCGCCTTAGCCGAGGAACTGCATAGTCATCTCGTCACAGCGCAGGCGGGTGGCGGAGCTAAATACAGAAAACGTCAAGAGGAACAGGGCAAGCTCTTCGTCCGCGAGCGAATCGCCCGTTTGCTTGATCCCGGTGCTCCCTTCCTCGAGCTATCTTCCCTCGCCGCAAAGGATATGTATAACGGCGCGGCGGCGGGTGCTGGGCTGGTAACAGGCATTGGGCGCGTCTCGGGGCGCGAGGTGATGATCGTAGCCAACGATGCCACCGTCAAGGGCGGCTCCTATTATCCGCTGACCGTCAAAAAACATCTCCGCGCCCAACAGATCGCTGAAGAAAGTTATTTGCCCTGCCTATATCTCGTCGATTCTGGTGGAGCATTTTTGCCTCTGCAAGCTGAAGTTTTTCCCGACGAAAATCATTTCGGGCGCATTTTCTACAATCAGGCACGCATGAGTGCGAAGGGCATCCCGCAGATCGCCGCCGTGATGGGTTCTTGCACCGCGGGCGGCGCCTACGTCCCCGCGATGAGCGACGAAGCCATCATCGTCAAAGGCACGGGGACGATATTCTTGGGAGGCCCGCCCCTTGTCAAAGCCGCGACGGGCGAAGATGTGACCGCCGAGGAGTTGGGTGGCGCGGATGTCCACACCCGTTTAAGTGGTGTTGCGGATCATTTTGCCGAGGACGATGACCACGCGATTCAGCTTTTGCGTGATATTGTAGAGACTCTCCCCGCCAAAAAGGATGGAAGCTACATCCGTGATTTGGACTTGCTCCCGCCAGAAGAACCGCTATACCTACCCGAAGAGATCTACGGCGTCCTGCCAAGCACCTTCCGCGAAACCTACGATGTGCGCGAAATCATCGCCCGCCTTGTGGATGGGAGCAAATTCCGCGAGTTCAAAGCCCGTTATGGCACAACTTTAGTAACTGGCTTTGCGAGAATCTGGGGCTACCCTGTTGGTATTATTGCCAATAACGGCATTCTCTTTGGCGAATCCGCATCAAAAGGCGCGCATTTCATCGAACTCTGCGAGCAGCGTGGCATCCCGCTCGTTTTCCTGCAAAACATCACCGGTTTCATGGTCGGTAAAGAATATGAAGCCGGCGGCATTGCTAAAGAGGGCGCAAAAATGGTACATGCTGTGGCAAACGCCTCTGTCCCCAAGCTGACGGTCGTCATCGGCGGCTCCTTCGGCGCGGGCAACTACGCCATGTCTGGGCGCGGCTATCTCCCCCGCTTCCTGTGGATGTGGCCCAACGCGCGCATCTCTGTTATGGGCGGCGAACAGGCTGCCAATGTGTTGCTGACCGTCAAACAAGGTCAACGCGTGCGCGAAGGCAAAGAAGAAATGAATGTTGATGAAGCCAACACTTTCAAAGCCCCCATCCTCGAGAAATACGAGACTGAAGGCAACCCCTACTACTCCACCGCCCGTTTATGGGATGATGGTGTCATTGACCCTGCTGATACCCGCGAGGTGCTGGGGTTGGCGCTCTCCATAACACTGAATGCGCCGAAAGAGGAAAAAGGCTTTGGAGTCTTTAGGATGTAGAAAGTGGAAAGTAGGATTTGTTGATGAATTATCAGGATTGGCAAAAGACAGTTCCAGATGATATAACCAAAGACCCTTTGTGGAGTCTTGAAGCTTATCGTTTGGGTTTATTTATTGCTGAAATTGGCTGGCGTGATATTGTTGCGCTGAATAAAAATCCGTTACAAAACCGCTAGCCAATCAACTTATCCGCGCTCTTGATTCTATCAATGCAAATATCGCTGAAGGTTATTCACGAAGCACAGGCAAAGACCGTGCTCGTTTCTACGAATACTCTCTTGGTTCCGCACGAGAATCTCGTGATTGGTATTACAAAGCGCGCCGTGTTCTTCGAGAAGAAGTTGTAGAGCATCGTATTGCCTTGCTTACGCAAATTATAAAAATGCTCAACGCTCTTGTCCCCAAACAACGAAAAAAAGGAATACGAGAAGAACAAGCAAGCTACGAATCCATAACCAAAAACCTAGATTTGACAGCAAATATCCCCATGCCCTAAACCTCCCCCCACTTTCCACTTTCTATTCACCCACCTTTCCTCGCACCCAACGAGCTACCAATTATGAAACACATCCCCTTCCGAAAAATCCTGATCGTCAACCGCGGCGAAATCGCCATTCGCGTTATCCGCGCCTGCAAAGAACTCGGCATTCGTACTGTCGCTGTTTATTCCGAAGCAGACGCGGATGCCCTCCACGTCCGCCACGCCGATGAAGCTATTCTTATTGGCCCACCTGCACCGCGAGAGTCTTATCTCAATATTGAGAAGTTGCTTAATACTGCAAAAGAGACTGGCGCAGAAGCTGTTCATCCCGGCTATGGTTTTCTCTCTGAAAATGCTGAATTCGCCGAAGCCGTTCGCACGGCGGGACTAAGCTTTATCGGCCCTTCCGCCGAAGCGATCCGCATTATGGGCGATAAAGCCGAATCCAAAATTCGGATGAAGGCGGCGGGCGTACCCACTGTTCCCGGCGCAGAAGGAATCGAAACGCTCGCCGAGTTTGAAGAAGCTGCTGCAGAAATCGGCTATCCCGTTTTGGTCAAAGCAGCAGCGGGCGGCGGCGGGAAGGGGATGCGCGTTGTCTGGAAAAAGGAAGAGCTAGAAGAAGGCATCGAATCTGCTCGGCGTGAAGCCTTGAATGCCTTTGCTGATGAAACGCTACTCGTCGAAAAATACCTCCCGAATGCCCGCCATATCGAATTTCAGGTTTTCGGTGACTCACACGGGCATGTTGCCCATCTCTACGAGCGTGAATGCTCTGTTCAGCGCCGTCATCAGAAAATTATCGAAGAGACACCTTCGCCATTGCTCGACAACGAACTGCGCGCAAAAATGGGCGCAGCCGCCATCGCTACAGCGAAAGCCGTCTATTACTCGAACGCTGGCACGGTTGAGTTTATCGTTGACCCTACTACTAAAGAGTTTTACTTCCTTGAGATGAATACCCGTTTGCAGGTTGAGCATCCCATTACCGAGTTGGCGTTGGGAATCGACCTTGTACAGTGGCAAATTCGGGTTGCGGCGGGCGAAGCTTTTCCCTATAGCGCAGATGATTTTGCGCCGCGCGGGCATGCCATCGAAGCTCGCCTTTACGCCGAAGACCCTGCCAACAACTTTTTGCCCAGTACGGGCGTGATTTTCAAATTCAACGAGCCGCGTGGTCCCGGCGTGCGTGTGGATAGCGGCATCGCGACCGGTAGCGAGGTTAGTCATTTTTACGATCCGATGCTGGCGAAGGTCATCGTCCACGCCGAAGACCGGGATACCGCCATTCAACGCCTGCAAAACGCGCTCCGTCACAGTATCGTGCATGGGGTCATCACCAATGTCGATTTTCTGCAAGCAATTTTGGGGCACGATACTTTTCAGATGGGAACGGTGACGACGCGTTGGGTTGAGAAAACTTTTGGCGATTGGCAACCAAGCCCAAATATCCCACTCGAGGCACTTATCGCTGCATCATTGGCAGATTTTGTCCAACCAGCCGCAGCCATAAAAGACTACACATCCCAATCATCATCCGATCCCTACAGCCCTTGGAAAAGCGCCAGCGGATTTCGCATTCGGAGAGTCAAATGAAATCTCATTTTGAATATAAAGGCGAAAATTATACGCTCGATCTGACCCCGCTCGGCGAGGGTTTTCATATCCAATTTGGTGAGCGGACTGCCGAAGTCCATTTTGCGAGGGGGGCGGATGGGCAGGTGGTTTTCATTTTGGATGGACGCAAAGTGGAGACGCACGTCAGCGCCGATGGGAAGCGGAGATGGGTCTCGTTCGGCGGGCAGACGTGGATGCTCGAAAAAACATCGGGCGTGGCGAGGGGCGCTGGCGGCGGGACATCTTCTGGACGTCTGCTTGCTCCCATGCCCGGACAGGTGCGCGCCGTAAACGTCTCGGCGGGCGATGCCGTCGAAAAGGGGCAAACGCTGCTTGTGCTGGAAGCCATGAAAATGGAAATCCGCATTCAGGCGCCGATGGATGGCGTGGTGGGGAGGCTGGTGGTTGGGGAAGGGGACACTGTTGAAAGGGAAGAACTTTTGGTCGAGGTTGACTAAGTTTTTTAACCGAATGGACGCGAATGAGCAAATGTCACGAATGTTTTAAACTAAAAGCTTTTATTCGCGACATTCGCCTATTCGCGGCATTCGCGTTAAATCTTTTACGGGAGTAATTATGTCAGGCAAATACTATAACGAATTATCAGTAGGACAAAAAATCAAACACAGCAACGGCCGCACAGTGACCGAGATGGACAACATCATGTTCTCGATGTTGACGATGAATTCCCAACCTCTGCACAGCAACGAAGATTTTGCATCCAAGACGCAGTTTGGGCAGCGGATCGTGAACGGGATTTTCACGCTTGGCTTGGTGACGGGATTGACCGTATCAGAGCTAACAGAAGGTACAATCGTTGCTAACCTTGGCTATGAACGAGTCGTGCATCCCAATCCGCTTTTTCATGGGGAGACTGTTTATGCCGAGACAGAAGTGCTCGAAATGCGTGAATCCAAGTCAAAGCCAAATGTGGGCATCGTGCGTCTCAAGCATTGGGGGAAGAAACCCGATGGGACGGTGGTGGTTGAGTTTGAGCGGACGGTAATGTTTTTGAAAAAAGAATAAAGTTCACCACAGAAACACAAAGAGCACAGAGTTTTTCTTTATGACCACAAAGGAACTCTTTGTGTATTTCGTGCCTTTGTGGTGAAAAAAGGAAAATTATGGAATCTCGAAGAGCTTTACTTTATATGCCCGGCGACTCTCGCCCAAAGATCGAAAAAGCCATCTCGCTTGGTGTGGATTGTATCTGCATGGATATGGAAGATGGCACCGCCTATAACCGCAAGGAAAAAGCCCGCGAAGTGATCGCCAAAGCCTTGCAGGATTTGGATTTTGGCAGATCCGAAAAACTCATCCGGATTAACGGTGTCGGTACGGGTCTCGAAGATGATGATTTGGCAATGACCCTGCCCCATCATCCGGACGGAGTCGTCATTCCCAAAGCGGAATCGCTCACACAAATTAAATGGCTGAGTGAGAAAATCGAAGCGATGGAGCTATCCCAGGGCTGGGAGCTGAATAGCGTCCGCATTTTGGCGGTGATCGAATCAGCGAAAGGTTTGGTTAATCTGCATGAGATTGCCACCCATCCCCGCTTGGATGCGCTCATCTTTGGCGCAGAAGATTACGCCGCCAGCGTTGGCGCAACACGCACGCGTGGAGGACAGGAAATTCTTTTTGCGCGCAGCAAAGTTGTGCTCCATGCCGCCGCAAACGACCTGCAAGCCATTGATATCGTCTTTGTGAATTTTAAAGATGTAATCAATCTTAAAATTGATGCCCTGCTCGGCGCACAAATGGGATTTATGGGAAAACAGATAATCCACCCTAATCAGATTGAGCCCGTGCATGAAGCCTATTCGCCATCCAGTGCGGAGATCAACTACGCCCAACGTTTGCTTGGTGCCTTTGAGATTGCCGAAGCAGAGGGCGCAGGTGTGATTGGCTTCGAGGGAAAAATGATCGATATGCCGCTGGTTAAATCCGCTCGACAGGTGATTGAGCGTGCGAAAGCAGCGGGGAAGATCGAATGATCGCAGCACTCTTTGGTCTTGCCTCTGCCCTTTCTTGGGGAACGGGCGACTTCGCAGGCGGACTCGCCTCCCGAAAATTAGGCGCATATAAAGCCGTGATGATGGGGTATGCCATTGGGTTAGGCTTTCTTTTAATTGCCCTGCCTTTTATTGATGAACCTTTTCCTGATATCCATACTATCTTGTGGAGCAGCGTTGCTGGCATTGCTGGAGCAATTGGTCTACTCTTCTTTTTTGAAGCCATGCGCTTGGGACGCATCAGCATCGCCGCTCCACTTTCTGCGCTGATCGGAGCAATTATTCCCGTTGTAGTTGGTAGCTTTATCGAGGGCATCCCACAGCCCATAGTTTTTTTGGCCTTTGGCTTAGCCCTTATCGCGGTTGCCCTGATTTCAATTGAAAAAGATGAAGGAGAAAATAAAAGAAACGCCCACCTATACCTGCCTATCCTCGCAGGAACTGCTTTTGGACTCTATTTCGTCTTCATGAACGAAGCCAGTGAAGATTTAGTCATTGGCCCATTAATTACCGCTCGTTCTTCAGGTATGTTAAGCATTGCTGCTTATTTGCTATTCAAACGAGAAAGTTTTCGCATAGAATCGGGGAGTTGGCACCTGCTGACCATCAATGGTTTCTTCGATGTCGGAGGAAACCTCTTCTACATTCTCGCCGCTCAAGCTGGTCGTTTGGATATTTCTGCTGTGCTCAGCTCTCTCTTTCCTGGCATGACCGTTTTTCTTGCCTGGCTTATCCTAAAGGAAAGGTTGCAATCTTCACAGTGGATCGGGATACTCCTCGCCCTGATTTCGATTATTCTTATAGCGACTGCGTAAAATATCTCTTGTAAGGGCGACCCTATATTCTTTACAGGAAAAAATATTGTGATAGCCAAGATTTTGGCAATGATGTTTTCTTTCTTTTTACCAAAACGGGTCGCCCCTACCAGTAAAATTTCCCCAAAGGAGTCCTCATGTCCCAAAAAGAATTCAAAAAATTCCTCGCCGCCTACCCCAGCTATAAAGATACCGAAAAATTAGATACCCTCCGCGCCGAAGACTATAGCCGCCTCGACAAACTCGGGCACGTCTATCTCGATTACACAGGCGGTGGTCTCTACGCCGAATCGCAAATTTCCAAACATCAGGAAATATTGCAAAATAATGTTTTCGGCAATCCCCACTCCACCAATCCCACCTCGATGGCTGCCACAGAACTCGTCGATTCTGCCCGCGCCTACGTTCTCGAATTCTTTAACGCCGACCCCGCCGAATACGAAGTGATTTTCACAGCCAATGCCAGCGGCGCTCTCAAGCTGATCGGCGAAGCCTATCCCTTCGATGAAAAGAGCCGCTACATGCTCGCTTTTGACAACCATAATTCCGTCAACGGGCTCCGCGAATATGCCCACGCACGGGGTGCGAAAGTTAGCTATTTGCCCGTCACCTTGCCCGAATTACGCCTGCCCGAAGAGCAGCTACGCAACGCGCTTAGAGAAACCAATCCCGATGGACAAAACCTCTTCTCCTTCCCCGCCCAATCTAATTTTTCGGGCATCCAACACCCATTAGAGTGGATAGAGGAAGCTAAATCTCAAGGATGGGATGTTCTGCTGGATGCTGCCGCCTTTGTCCCCACCAATAAATTGGATTTATCCCGATACGCCCCCGATTTTGTCGTGCTCTCGTTTTATAAACTTTTCGGCTACCCCACGGGTTTGGGTGCGTTAATTGCCCGTCGAGAAGCATTGTCTACGCTCCAACGCCCCTGGTTCGCGGGCGGGACGATCACCGTTGCCTCCGTTCAGGCAAGTACTCACTACATGGCAGAAGGGCATGCCGCCTTCGAAGACGGCACGGTCGATTATTTGAATATCCCCGGCATCGAGATCGGTTTACGCCACATCGCCGAAGTCGGCTACGACGCTATCCACGAGCGCGTCGTCTGCCTAACAGGCTGGCTCATTCAAAATCTTGCACGAATGAAACACAGCACTGGCGAACCCCTCGCCCGCATTTACGGCGATCTTCAAAACGAAATGCGCGGCGGCACGATCGCGGCAAATTTCTATAACAAAGACGGTTTAGCTTTCGACCATCGTTATATCGAAGAGCAAGCCAACAAACTTAATATCTCTCTCCGTACTGGCTGTTTCTGCAACCCGGGCGCTGGCGAGATTGCTCTCGAACTCGAAGAGACCGAACTCCTCGCCTGTTTCTCGAAACCGCGCAACAAACAACGCCTCAGCTTCGACGATTTCGCCATCTGCTTCGATGGACAAGAATCCGGTGCTGTTCGTATCTCGGTCGGGATAGCCAGCAACTTTAGCGATGTGCAAATACTTCTTGACTTTATGCGCGGGCTGTTGGAGTAAATAAAATGCCCGAATCTATTAAAACTCTCATCATCCATGCTCACCTTTTCACCATGCAAGGCGATGGCGTGGGCTATATCCCCGATGGCGCAGTGGCGGTTAAAGATGGACGGATCGTGGACGTCGGCGCTACATCCGAACTGGATGCCCGCTACCAAGCATCTGAGACCATCAACGCTAGTGGATGCGCCCTCCTCCCCGGCTTGGTCGATGCCCATATGCACACCTACTGGGCGATCGCCCGCGGCGTTGCTCAAGATGTCGGCAATTGGATGCAGGCTGCACTCTCTCCTTATGCCCGCCACGCCACGCCCGAAGCCAAACTCGCGGGAACAAAGCTGAACGTTGTTGAAGCCCTGAAAGCTGGCACGACAATGATGATGGATTACGTTCCGCTCTATGATGGTTGGGCAGAGTTTTACGAAAAAGCCGGGGTGCGTGCCCGTTTAACACCGATGATAAATGCCCTCCCAAAGACGGGGATGGCAGGATTAAAGCTCGGGGCGCTTTACCCCTACGATGATGACGCCGCACAAATGAAAATCGAAGCCTCCCAAGCCTTTATCCAGGCGTGGCACGGTGCAGCAGATGGTCGCATCACCGCAATGTGGGGTCCGCAGGGTCCTGATATGCTTTCCGAAGATCACCTAATCCAAATTAAAAAATTGGCGGAGCGTGAGGGGTTGATGATCCACATGCATGTTGCGCAGGGCGACCGCGAGATGAACCAGATGCTCAAACGCTATGGGGCGCGGACGCCCGAATATCTTGCGAATTTGGGCTATCTTGATGAGCAATTGCTCGCCGTCCACCTGACCGAAGCGACCGATGAAGAAGCGGCAATGATGGCGAAAAGCGGCGCTCGGATGATCCTTTGCTCGGGCAGTATCGGCATTATTGATGGCATCGTGCCGCCGATGCGGGCTTTCCGTGAAGCGGGCGGGCTGGTGGCGCTGGGGTCGGATCAGGCATCGGGAAATAATGTGAATAATATCTTCAATGAGATGAAGCTGACGGCGCTTTTCAATAAGATCATGGCGCGTGACCCCGAAGTGATGCCTGCCTGGGAAGTGCTGCGGATGGCGACAATCGAGGGCGCACGGGCAATCGGCTTGGGCGATAAGATCGGTTCTCTGGAAAAGGGCAAGCAGGCAGATTTAATCCTTGTAGATTTGACCGCGCCGAACCTGACCCCTGTCTTGGTTGACCCTGTCCGAAATATTGTGCCGAATTTAGTCTACGCCGCCAGCGGACACGAAGTGAAGACGGTCATGGTTGCCGGGAAAATCCTGATGCGCGACCGTGAAGTGTTGACTCTCGATGAAGCCGCCGTGCAGGCAGAAGCGCAAGAGCAGGCAGAAATGCTCTCTCGGCGCGTGGCGGAGGATTCATCGCTGCATGGACAGATGGCGTTGATGGCGGCGATGGAGGAGGGGAGGTTGTAGATTTACGTCGAGAGTCATTTAGGTGGAATCAATTTCCGTATAATGCTAGGATTTGAACATTATGCGGATTCAAGCGCTGCATAATACTAGATATCATCGTTTTAGACACAATGGTTTACTAGACCTCTTGCAAAAGTCATTTGAGTTCGAGATTGTAGAGAGAAGCGATCAAATTGAAGCGTAAT